>DASXCO010000178.1 GCA_036491125.1 Acidimicrobiales bacterium
CTGGGTGAAGGCGCCGGCCTTGTCACTCCAGCCCTTGGTCACGACGGTCTCGTGGATCTCGTCCATGGTCCGCTTCCAGGTCGCCACCTGGTCCTGCGCACCGAGCCGGTCGGCCAGGGCGATGGCCCGGTCGAGGGCCACCCAGCACATGACCTTGGAGTAGAGGAAGTCCTGCTCCGCACCGCGTATCTCCCAGATGCCCTGGTCCTTCTCGGTCCATCGCCGAGCGGCGGTGTTGGCCACGGCCACCAGGAACTCCCTGATGGGGGGGTCGAACTCGCCGATCTGGTCGCGCAGCCGGTAGACGGCGGCCAGCAGCTCGCCGTAGACGTCGATCTGGCGCTGGGTCCACGCCCCGTTCCCGACGCGGACGGGCGCGCTGTTCTTCCAGCCGGCGAGGTGCGAGAGCTCGCGCTCGGACAGGTCGCGCTCGCCGCCGACTCCGAACATGATCTGGAGATCGGCTCCTCGCCCCAGCGAGGTGGCCGACGCCGTGCCCAGGTAGGCAAAGAACTTCTCCGCCTCGTCGGGACAGGCGGCCACCCACAGGGCGTCCATCGTGAGGGACGCGTCACGGACCCACGAGAAGCGATAGTCCCAGTTGCGGTTTCCCCCGACTGCTTCCGGGAGCGAGGTGGTGGCCGCGGCGACGATCGAGCCCGTCGGGTAATAGGTGAGGGCCTGGAGGACCCGGCCGCTGTTGTGCACCAGCTCGTCCCAGGGTCCGTCGTAGGTCTGGTGGAGGTCCGACCACGAGCGCCAGGCGGCAATGGTGTCAGCCAGCCGTTGGGACAGGTCGCCCTGGGACCACAGCCGAGGCGGCGCTTGGTCCAGTTGCCCGTAGTCGAGCCCGAAGGCGACACGATCCCCGGCCGAGACGCCGAAGCGCCCGCCCGCGACCCCGAGGCCGAACTCCAGGTCGATCGGCGCGGACAGCACGGTAAGGTCAGCGCCGCCCCGTCCCGTTATGCCGCCATCGACGGGCATCAGCAGGGGCCGGATGAGCCCGTACTCGGTAACCGGTGCGTACTCCATCTCCAGGTCCACGTGGCCCGTGACGCCCTCGAGCTGTCGCAGCAGCAGGCCGGGCGCACCGCCGCCGAGGTCGTGGCCTCGCTGGATGGCGCCCATGGCCAGGGCGTCGACGAGGCGGACGGAGCCGCTCGACGTGGTGAATGTGGTCTCGAGCACCATGGTTTGCTCGACGTACCGGCGGGTGGCCTGGAAGTCGCCGACCGGACGGATGGACCAGTGTCCAGCTTCGTCGTCGAGGAGCCGGGCGAAGACCGAGGGACTGTCGAACCTCGGGAAGCAGAGCCATTCGACGGAGCCGTCGCGTGTCACGAGGGCAGCCGAGTGGCAGTCGGACAGGAGGGCGTGGTCGGCAATGGGAGTCGAGCTCATGACGATGCTCCTGTCGTGTGGGGGTCACTCGAGCGGTGCTGGGCGCGATAGGCCAGATCCAGCTCGAGCCACACTTCAGTGAGGCTCGGAAAGGCGGCGACTGCGTGGCGGAGCCTGTCCATGGGCACTTCGCCGACGATGGCCACCGTCGCCGAATGCAGGATGCCGTCGATGTCGGGACCGGTGAACGTGGCACCGACTATCACCTGGCGGGACTCGTCTATCACGAGCTGAGCGGTGCCGGTCACGCCCTGTCCTGCGATCGCGGCAGCGGCCGTCTCCTCGAGCCCGACGCGCACGACGCGGAGGTCGATCCGCTGATCTCGGGCCTGGGCTTCGGTAAGCCCGACCGACGCGACCTGTGGGTCGGTGAACGTCACCCGGGGGACCATGCCGTGATCGGCTTGGTCCGACGACGGGCGCCCGAGCAGCGTGTCGACGGCGATCCGGGCGTGGTACTTGCCCATGTGGGTGAACAGGGCGCGGCCGTTGACATCGCCGATGGCGTACAGCCAGGCTCCCTGCACCGCCGATGCACACATCGTGTCGTCGACGGCCACGGCGCGACCGGGCTCCAGGCCCACCGTGTCGAGTCCGAGATCAGCCGTGTTGGGTCGGCGACCGACGCATACGAGAATCTCGTCGGCCGTGAGCTGCCGGCCGTCCTCCAGGGTGGCCGTGACCGGCGCGTCGTCCGCGCCCCGGTGGGCGGCGATCAGCTTGGTGCCGGTGATGACGGCGATGCCCTCGGCACCGAACGCCGCCGCGACCTGCTCGCCGGCGAAGGCCTCTTCGTTGGGCACCAGGCGCTCGGCCGCCTCGACGACCGTCACCTGGCGACTGCCGAGACGACGCCAGGCCTGTGCCATCTCCACCCCCACGGCGCCGCCGCCGAGCACGAGGAGCCTGTCGGGAGCCTCCTCGGCCGAGGTGACGTCGCGGTTGTCCCAGGTGCGGATGTCACGAAGGCCTTCGATCGGGGGGATGACCGGAGTCGAGCCGGTGGCAAGGATCACCCCCCTGGTAGCCGACAACATCCGCCTGGAGCCATCCGGCGCCTCGATCTCGACGCGTCGTTCGCCGGCCAGCCTGCCGCGGCCCCGAACGAGACTGGCGCCCACCCCGTCGAGCCAGCGGACCTGGCCCTTGTCGTCCCACCCGGCGGTCATCCAGTCCCGCCTTGCCAACGCCTCCGAAGTGTCCAGGGCGCCCCTTACGGCCTGAGCGGCTCCCGGTACCCGACGGGCGGCGGCGAGCACCTGGCCCGGCCGAAGCAGCGTCTTGCTCGGGATGCACGCCCAGTACGAGCACTCGCCACCGACGAGCTCGCGCTCGACGACCGCCGTGGTGAGCCCAGCGTCGGTGCACCGACCAACGGCATGCTCCCCGGCGGGCCCTCCACCCACCACGATCACGTCGTACTCGTCTGCCATCTCGCTCGTCTCCTAGTTTGCTGTCTGAAAGGACTCGACTAGTCGCGCGCGGCCGAGACTTCGCGGTGGTCAACCGCGACTTCAGTCACGCGGTGGGCGGCGCTAGTCGCTCTCCACGGGCGTGGCGGGCATCCGGCCCCACTCCGCCCAGGAGCCGTCATAGACACGGACAGACTGGCGCCTCCTCCGTCTGCCCGCGTCTGCCCGTCCCCGGGGTGGAGCCTACAAGGTGACACTGATTCGCGCCCGGCGACGAGGAAGGGAAGGCCGGGCCTTCTCCCTTTTGACCTTCTCGGTGGCGCTGGTCTAAGCATTTCGGCCGCGGAGGGGGGCCTCCGACCGAAAAGGAATGCAGTGACCGACCTCGTCATAACCGCCATCATCGCCGCCGGCCTGTTCTCGGGGGCGGTTCTCGTAGCTTACGACGCGTACTCGACCGTCGTCTGGCGGCGTCAGTTCGCCCCTCAGCCCCAGTCAGTGCAGCCCGACCCCACTACCGACTCCGTCGTCGATGACCTCCCCGTCCCAGCCGTGGATGCCCTCTTGTCCTGAAGGATCTCGCGCCCTCCCGGACTCGCAAACCCGGCTCGTCACTGGGAGAGACAGTGAGCGAGACCTCCCGCTCGGCTGCAAGGTGACCCCCCTGGGCTCGAGCCCTGAGGACCGCACTATGGGGAAGTAAGGGCCTCCGCGATGGCATCGATGCCAGCGATGCGAGCGGTCAACTCATCGTCGAGGTGGTGTCGACTGGCCAGATAGGTGGGGGAGTTGTAGCTCACGAAGGAGGTGCCGGACTCGTCCTCCCACATGAGGATCTTGAGCGGAAGATCCAGAGCCGAGAGCGGCGATGCCACCATGAGCGGCGTCCCCGCGGTGGGGCTGCCGAAGATCGCCAGCTTGGTGTTGGGCATGTGCTGGCCGACTCGCTCCGCCTCGCCACTGTGGTCGATCACCGCAAAGAGGGCGATGTCCTTGGTCTCCAGCAGGGTACGAAGCCGCTCCAAGGTGTCCTCGACGGACCGGGGGTTGGATCTGGTGGTGATCCCCTCTCGAGGGGCAGGATCGACCTTCTCGCTCATCTCTACTCCGTTTGATCTGTCCTGGTGGGACCCGGTGGTCCTTTCGACATTGTTGTACATGTGCTCCCCGGGAGCGACGACCGGCGCTTCCGCCGACGGAGACGCGCCCCGAGCGCGCGCGTGACCGGGGGTATTCAGGGCGGTATCCCCCCAGCCTTACGGTGCGGGGTTGACGGCTCCCACGACTGAAGTCATGCCATTCGCGTCTCGATAGGTCATCGCCGGCAGGTTCCATTTGCGCTCCAGCATCGCCGCGATCGAGGTGTGATCGTGGATGACGCTCGTGACCGCGCCGCGCCGGGCGTACGGTGACACGACGAGTGAGCCGGTCGCCCCAACGAGGAACCGGCGTCGGCTCATGGTCGTTTCGATTCTCCCCAGCATCGTGCCTCCCCAGCTGTCGGCGTCGGGTCTGCAGGGTCCTATGGACCAGGGTCCCCTGCGGATTGCCCATTGTGGGGAATCCGAGGATCCGGTACGTCCTGCCAGGCGCGGCTACGGGCCTCCTCCGCGTCCTCGAGTGCCCGGCCGTGGGCGACATACGCCTCGACCAGGGCCACCGACCATTCCTCCGTGGCTAGGGTGACGGCGCGCGAGTGGGCCAGTTCGGCGTCGCCCACGGCACTCTCGCGAGCTGTGGCGCTCGCTGTCGCAACCTCCGTCGCGTGTGCAGCCGCACGGTCTGCAGCTTGGAGGGCGGCATTGCTTGCTTCACAAGCGGACTCGACCGCCTGACGGGACTCGCTGTCGGTCGCTCGGACCTCGTCCTCGTAGTGCTGCTCGGCCCACCGCAGCGCCCGGTCGCGGTCGTTCTCGGCGGCCCGAACCGCTTCCACGTGCTCACTGGAGATCCGGCGGAGCGCATCGGCACGAGCAGTGGTGGCCCGCCGGGTCGCTTCGCCGCGGGCCACCGTCGCCCGGGCCAGAGCCTCGGCTCGATCCGCTTCGCTGGTGGCGCCGCCCATCTCCGCGGGCAGATGCTCGCCATCCGGCCTGGTCTCCGGTCCGAGATCCCTGCGCTCTGCGCCGCTCCGTTCATCGCTCACCCCACCAGGATGCCCGCTGCGATCGGGTCGTGTGATCACATTGGGCCTCGGACCCTCGTCCGACGGGTCTCGGCCGCCCGTCACGGCCTGGCGGCGGGTCGGGATCCGGCCGGTGGGGAGGACGCCGCCGGCGGGGACCCAGCGGCCTCGGTGATCAGGCGCGCCCCCCGGCCGCGGGTGAAGAAGCTGTAGGCCCACCGGAGGAGGACGATCACCCGGTTCTCGAAGCCGATCAGGTAGAAAAGATGCACGGCCAGCCACGTCACCCAGGCCACGAACCCGCTGAGACGGACCCCGCTGACGTCGGCAACCGCCCGGGCCCGGCCGATGGTCGCCAGCGTCCCCTTGTCGTGGTAGTGGAACGGCGGCGTCGACCGGCCATCCACGCGATCTCTGATGAGGCGGCCGGCGTAGCGCCCCTGCTGCATCGCCACAGGCGCCAGCCCGGGGAGGACCCGCGGCTCGCCCGTCCGCGCGTCACGGACGCGCACCATGTCGCCAATCGCCAGCACCTCAGCGTGGCCAGGAAGCGTCAGGTCCGGTTCGACCGTCACGCGACCGGCGTGGTCGACCTCGGCGCCGGTGGCCTGACCGAGCGCCGAGGCCAGCGGCGAGGCCATGACGCCGGCCGCCCAGACGATTGTCCTTGTCGCGTGGTGCGCCGTCGTGCCGTCGATGGACTTCACCTCGACGCCGTCGGGTCGCACGTCCACCACAGTGTGGCCCGTCATCACGGCGACGCCCAGATGCTCCAGTGAGCGCGCGGCGCGGCGGGAGAGGGACGGAGTGAAACCAGGAAGCACGCGGTCGGCCATCTCGATCAGCAGGACCCGCCCAGCCCGGGGATCACTCTGGCGGAACTCGCCGGGAAGCGTGTCGTTCGCCAGCTCAGCGATCTGACCGGCCATCTCCACTCCTGTCGGGCCTCCGCCGATGACGACGAATGTCAGCCACGTCGCCCTCGTCCTGAGATCGGGTTCCAACTCGGCGGCCTCGAAGGCCTGGAGAATGCGTCCCCGTACCTGAAGAGCGCTGTCGAGCGACTTGACCTCGAGGGCCAGCGAGCGCCAGTCCTCGTGGCCGAAGTATGCATAGCTCGAGCCGCCAGCGACTACCAGCGTGTCGTACGGGATCGTCTGGCGAGGCGCACCTGCAATGGAGGGGGTCACGGCGAGCTCTCGCCGCGCCAGGTCGAACCCGGTCACCTCGCCCATGACGACCCGGACGCGACGATCGCGGCGGAAGATCCGGCGCAGGGGCACGGCGATCTCGCCGGGTGACAACGACCCGGTCGCCACCTGGTAGCTCAGCGGTTGGAAGAGGTGGTAGTTGTGCCGGTCGACGAGAGTGATGTCGACATTCGCTTTGCTGAGGGCCTTGGCCGCCTGGAGGCCGCCGAAACCTCCGCCGACGACGACACAGCGGCCACCATCGGCTGGGGACATGCCCCAGTCTCGAACGGCAGCCACCCGCGGTCAAGCCGGCCGTTGTCGACGGTCCATCCCAACGGAAACCCGTCCGCCTCGACGGGGCGGCGCAATCGTCCCCGTTCGATCCGACGGCGCCGCCTACACTGACCGAGTTCTATTCCGGCTCCTACGCATCGCTGGGGGTCGGCAGTGCGATCGGCGGGGAGGCTGGCGGTGGATGAGCTGGGTACCAATCGGATGTCGAGACGCTCGCTGGTGCGGTCGGGGCTGGCGTCCGCCGGGGGCATTGCTGCGGCGAGCGCGCTGGCGGCCTGCGGGTCGTCGGGCTCGACCTCAGCGGCCTCGACGACGACCACCGTGCCCGTGGCCAACGGCGACGAGGCCCTGCAACGGCTGCTGGCCGGCAACCGTCGATTCGTCCAGGGAGTGGCCATCAACCAGGGACGCGACAGTGTCCAGCGAGCGGCGGTCGCCGAGACCCAGACGCCGTTCGCCATTATCCTCGGCTGCGCGGACTCGCGCGTCACTCCCGAGGTGCTGTTCGACGAGGGGATCGGCGATCTCTTCCTCGTTCGGGTCGCCGGCAACACGGCCAATGAGGCGGCGCTCCTCGGGAGCATCGAGTACGGAGCAGCCGTGCTCGGCTCGGTGCTCCTGATGGTGCTGGGGCACGAGAGCTGCGGCGCGGTCAAGGCGACGATCGATCACGTCCAGAAGGGCGCCCAGGAGCCGGGTCACATCGAAGCCTTGGTCGACCCGATCATTCCCGCCGTGCAGGCGGTGCAGGGCCAGCCGGCCGACCAGCTGGTTGAGGCTGCCGTCCAGCAGAACGTCCGCCTTCAGGTGCAGCAGCTGAGCGCCTCGACCCCCTTGCTCGCACCGTTGGTGTCGTCAGGAAAGCTCAAGGTCGTCGGCGCGGAATACCACCTGACGAGCGGCCAGGTCCAGCTGGTGAGCTGACGCCCATCCAGCCGAACCGTGGTGTGGCAATGAGCCCGCCCAGCATGCGTGCGACTGCCGCGAGATAGTGGGCTTGTGACCGGGAGTCAGCGGATTGCATTGGGTGTTCTCGTCGCCGCGCTGATCGTCGGGCTCGGTTTCGTCGCGGGCGGATCTCTGGGGGAGATCGCGCTGGCGTTGGTGGTGCCGGTGGGACTGCTCACGCTCCTGGCCCTGACCCGCCGCCGGTAGCGACTCCGCCGGGTTCCGCCCGAACGCTAACCCGGGACGTGGTGGGCCTGGCTGGCGCGGAGGACCATCCAATCGGCGTCGCTACCCCTGACTGACGCCTTGCAGTTCTTGCAGACTCCCGCAATATCGACGTCGAGCGGTGCGCCGCAGTTCGGACACCGCTGACCGCTTGCGGCCCCGCCCTCGGTCGTGACCTTGCTCGACCGCCGGAAAACCCAGTCCTGCTCCCAGAACGCCATCTGGTGGTTCCCTCGCACGACCCGGCCCGACGCGGCGTCGACGTCGTAGTTGGCTGACGCGGCGCGAAAGCGCACCGTTATCACGTCGTGACCGTCATCGCTTTCTGCGTCCAGGATCGTGGCCTTGGCGACGGTCAGGTTGTCGAGCACATTGCGCTTTCCCGCGCTGCGATAGCTCTCGATCTCGGCCTTCTGGCGCTGCCAGGCCTCGTCCGCCATCACCGGTTGGCTCAGCTCCGGCCGCTGCTGGTTCCACGCCTCTTCCACGGCGAAGAAACATCGTTCCGCCGTGGCGAGGAAGGCGTCCTCGTCGAAGCCGGCGTCGTGGGCATGTATGGCGGCCAGCCCGGCCGCGACGGCGTCCGTGCGAGCCACGTGACGGGCCGGCGACGGGGCCATCGTGGTGGACCCTCCCGACGGCCACCCCTGGTCTGTGGATGCCGGCCAGCCGGGTGCCCTTGCCGGGTGCCTCGACCTACGGTGGCCGACGCTGACGAAGATGAGCACGAGCACGATGATGGGAACAAGGATGAACAGCACGCCGAGGCCGCCGGCACTGCCACCACCGCCGCTGCTGAATCCGCTGCCTCCGACGAAGGTGTGACTACCGCCCCCGCTGAAGCTCCCACCGCTGAAGCTCCCACCGCCGCCACCGATACCTCCGCCCGCTCGGGCTAGGAACGGGGCAAAGGTGATGAACATCGCCACCCCCCTGATCTGGGCCGAGCGTAGCGCAACGCTTTCGGACCCATCTCCGCCGGAGTCACGACGGTGAGATCGTCGTCCCGCCCAGATCGCTCATGAGCTGGTGGCTGGCGCCGAGCGACGCTGACGCGTCCCCAACGACGTTCGAGACCCACTGCGGCATCGACGACACGCTCTGACCACCGATGGAACGAAGGTCTCCCGAGACGGTGGAGAGGTCGGCCTCGAGAGTGTTCACGTCCCCCCGCATGGACGCGGGCCACGGGAGGCGCACGAGGTCATGGTCGGCCTGATCGACTGCGTCGGCGAACTGCACGGTCGGTCGGATCAGGGTCTCGGCCGACGCCGACGAGCCAACCGGGCCGGCGACCACCTTCTTGGCCTGGGCGCTCCACGCCCGCTCTGCGTTCTCGTACCGGATGACGAGGGACCCGTACCAGCGCCCGAGCGCGCTGAGGTCCACAGATCCGGCGACGGTGCCTCGGGCCTGGCTGGGGTCTCCACTGACGGCGGGGCCGCTCGCCGTGGCGACCACGATGGCTGCCGCGAGGACGCCGACGCCCGCCAAGCCAGCCGCCGCCAGGGACCAGCGCCGCCGGTGCCGGGCGGCGGTTGGACGAGGGGCGCAAGGCGGGTCGAGCGGCGGCACACCTTGCGTCTGCGCCGACGCTGCCATCTCGTCCCCCCTTCAGGGTCGTGCTGAGCCGAGATGCCCCAGCTGGTCCGTACATCTGACGAGGTCACTATGGGTGCAAGTCCTGACGCAATGCTGACCAGACTCTGACGAAACGCTGACGATGACGGGCGGGCCGAGCACGGGCGGGCCGGAACCAAACACGGGCCGGCCGAGTGCCGACAACCCATTCGGCGTGCCCGCAAGATCAGCCAGCGCGCCCACCAGGGCGATCTGGCCGGGCCATCTCCGGAGCAGCCGAGCCGCTCAAGACCAGGGCCAGCATCTTTCCGAACAGATCCTCTGGCGCCGAGTCAGGATCGCTGAGCCGAGCCAGCCTGATCCCGTTCCCCAGGGCGAAAACGCCGGCCACGAGGATGTCCGAGTCCAGAGGAAGCGGTACGCCGTCACGCGCCGCCCATTCTTCCATGGCACGAGCCATCGTCCGCCGCAGCTCACGGGCGCCCTCCGAGAACCGCGGCACCATCTCCGGGTTGCGAGCCAGGTAGATCGAGAACTCGACATCGAGGAGGGCCGCCTCGCGGTCCTGCTCCATCTGGCGCACGAAGAGCTCGGCCGCCCGAGCCGCGCGGTCCTCGATCGAGAGCTCGTCGGAGACCAGGTCCGGGATCGCCCGGGCGGGCTCGTCGAGCCGATCGTGCAGCACGGCCCTGATCAGGTCGTCCTTGCTCTCGAAGTTGGAGTAGACGGCCCCCTTGGTGAGGCCGGCCTCGTCGGCGACCTCCTCCAGGGAGGCCCCGGCGAAGCCTCGGCGGGCGAACACCGTCGCCGCGGCCGCGACGAGCCGTGACCTCGTGATCGCCTTCTTCTCCTCGCGGGTGGGCTTCTCAGGCCGCCCGGTCTTCGCCACCACGTCGATGATGCCCCCCCACGACCGCCAGCGGGACGATCTCGTCGTCCTCGCGATCTCGGGCTGCGTGCAGCGAGCCCATGAGCTGCTCGAAGCGCAGGGCCGCGGAGAGCCACGCCAGCGCGTCGGCCCGGATCGGGTCGCTCCCCTCGACCTCGCGTCCGCTCGTCATGGATGGACCTCCAAGGGCTCCTCGCATACCATCCAGTATGCAATACCTATGAGTATCACATACTGGTTGGTATCAGTCAAGGACGCTGTCGGTCGCCTCTAAACTGCTCCCGGGTCACTGTCCGGCGGTGGCAGGCCACGAGGGGGGAGAGCATGGGCGAGGAGGCGATCGGAAGGTCGGCGGGCCCCTTGGCCGGGCTGCTGCCCCGCCCGGGCGCCCAGACGGGCTCGATCGTCGTCGACGCGCCGGGCGACGGCCCCGGGCACTGGGCGGGCGGGCCGAGCGCCGCGTGGGTCGATGGCACGTTCTGGCTCGCTTACCGGCTCCGACGCCCGGTGGGCGCAGGGCGGGGGTACGCCAACGTGGTGGCCCGCTCGGCTGATGGCGAGCGCTTCGACACCGTCGCCGTCGTAACCAGCGATCAGATGTCGTGCGCCTCGCTGGAGCGCCCGGCACTCGTGCCGATGAAGGATGGCACGTGGCGCCTGTACATCAGCTGCGCCACGCCAGGGTCGCTCCACTGGCGGGTAGACGTCCTCGAAGCGGACGACCCCGCACGTCTCGCGCACGGACGGCGAGCCACCGTCCTGGCCGGCGACGCCACCACGGCGTGGAAGGACCCCGTGGTCTGGTGTCGGGGAGGCGTCTGGCAGATGTGGGTCTGTCGCCACCGCACGGACGTGCCGGCCGACGGCGACCGCATGGACACCTGGTATGCCACGAGCCCGGATGGGATCACCTGGTCGCTCGAGGGGGTCGCCATGCACGGTCGACCAGGGCGGTGGGACCAGCGAGGAGCGCGGATCACCGCAGTCGTGCCGGTCGACGGTGGGTATGCGGCGTACTACGACGGTCGGCCGACGGCCGACGACAATTGGGCTGAGCAGACCGGGATCGCCTTCGGCACCAGCCCGTCGCGCTTCGAGCCCCTGGGCGACGAGCCCTGGGCGACCCCGGAGGGGGGAGTGGGCGCACTTCGCTACATGAGCATCCTGTCCCTTCCGCGCGGCGGCCAGCGCGTCTATTACGAGATCGCCCGACCCGACGGCCCCCACGACCTACGAACCGAGTACGTGCCCCGGCCGGGGCTCGCCAGCCAGTCCTCGTAGCTTTCGCCGGTCAGATCCTCGAGGCGCCGGACGTCGTCGGTGAACCGGTCCGCCAGACGCTGACGGTCCGCGGCCGGGAGCTCCGGGCGGTCGCCGTTCCGGCGGTGGAGGGCGGCGAGCACCGGGGCACTGGCCCGGCGCCACACCCGAGGTGGAAACCATCGTCCGACATCGGCGCCGGCGCGCACGACCGCCTGGAGGGCCATGTTGACAGGTGTCGGCTCGACCCACGTCGAGACGTTCTCCGAGGGTGCCTCGGAGATGAGCCCGGTACGCACCCCGAGGAACTCACAGATGCGATCGAGGGTGCGGTCGTGCTCGTCGACGAGGTCCCGATAGCGCAGCACGTGCACCTGCTCAGGCGGGAACCATCGGTAGAGGTCCTCCAACTGCTCGCCGTAGCGCCCGAGCTCCAGGTAACGCCAGAAGGGCGCCCAACCATCCGCCACCCGCTCGGGCTCGACCAGGCAGGCCTGCATGAAGCTGGCCTCGGGCTCGAGACCATCGCACCACATGTGCGTCCAGTTGCTGTAGGCGCGGTCCACGGGATTCCGTAGGACGGCGATGAGCTTGACGTCGGGGACGAGCGCCTTCATCCGCCGATGAGCCTCCCGATCCCAGAGGTAGAACGGCGTGCTCTCGCCTCTGCGGGCGCCGGCGGGGGCCCCGGCAAAGAGCCGCTCGTACCGGTCGCGTTCCCAGATCCACTCCCGTACGCTGTGGGCGTCACCTGGCCCCCGCTGGGGCGTCGGCGGCCCGTCGCACATGAAGAACTTCGGCTCCTTGACCGGCGACAGGTACAGGTCGGGATGCCGGGCCAGAGCGACGTGCAGGGCGGTGGACCCTGCCTTGGGCGCCCCGATGATCAGGAAGTCAGGCAGGCCCGATCCAGCGGGAACCGTCATTCTCCATCATGTTCGGGGCATCGGTGGACTTCGTCAAGGGTCGTCACCCACTATCCATCCACCATTCACCGATTTCCTCATCCCAATTGCTAGGACCCGCTCGTGGCCAGGCGGGGCTGCGACGACGAGGGGGATCTCATCGAGATGGCGGGAGAGGTTCCAGCGCGTCAGCTCACGCGTCGACAGCTGCCGGTCCTGACCGGCACGACCCTGTCCGATTTCCGCTAGCGGGGGGCGCCGGGCGCTGTCAGGCTGCTCAGGTGATCCCCGAGTTCGACCAGTGCTACCGAGCGGTCGCGAGTCGCGACGCCCGCTTCGATGGCTGGTTCTTCACCGCCGTCACCTCGACGGGCGTCTACTGCCGGCCCAGCTGTCCTGCCCGCACACCCATGCAGTCCAACGTTCGCTTCTTCACCACCGCGGCGGCAGCCCACCTCGCGGGGTTCCGCGCCTGCAAGCGGTGTCGCCCCGACGCCACACCAGGGTCACCGGAGTGGAACGGACGCGCCGACCTGGTGGCTCGGGCCATGCGCTTGATCGCCGACGGGATCGTCGACCGTGAGGGCGTGACCGGGCTCGCCCGACGGCTCAGCTACAGCGAGCGACAGCTCAATCGGCTCCTGCTCGGAGAGGTCGGTGCCGGCCCCTTGGCCCTCGCCCGGGCCCAGCGGGCCCACACGGCGCGGGTCCTCATCGAGACGACGGACCTCAGCTTCGCCCACGTCGCCTTCGCATCCGGGTTCGCCAGCATCCGCCAGTTCAACGACACCATCCTCGCCGTGTTCGCCTCCAGCCCCACCGACCTCCGCCGGCGCACGAGGCGGCGCTCCGATCAGTCGGGAGGCGTCGCCCTCCGGCTGTCCTTTCGGAAGCCGCTCCACGTCGACGCCCTCCTTGGTTTCCTCGGGGCGCGAGCGATACCAGGCATGGAGGAGCACGCGGCGGGCGCGTACCGACGGACACTGCGGCTGCCGCACGGCGGGGGAGTGGTGGCGCTGCGCGACGGTGGCGGGCACATCGCGTCCCAGCTCCATCTGGACGACTGGCGCGACCTCGCTCCTGCCGTCCAGCGCTGTCGCCGCCTGCTGGACCTCGACGCCGATCCGACAGCCGTGGACGACGTTCTGGGCGCCGACCCGATCCTGGCGCCGCTCGTCGCCACCCGGCCGGGCCTCCGCATCCCGGGAGCGGTGGACGGCACCGAGATCGCCGTCCGCGCCGTCGTCGGTCAGCAGATCTCGGTGGCCGGTGCCCGCACCCTCACGGCGGAGCTCGTCAGCAGGCTGGGCAAGCCGCTGACGGCGGCAGACGGCACCCTCACCCACCAGTTTCCCGAGCCCGGCGCCCTCGCCGACGCCGATCCATCCTCGCTCGGACTCCCGTTGGCGCGGGGCCGCGCCCTTGTCGGGCTGGGTCGCTCGGTGGAGGCCGGTGACCTGGTGCTCGATCCCGGCGCCGACCGGGAGGCGGCGACCAGGAGTCTCCTCGACCAACCCGGGATCGGGCCCTGGACGGCCGGGTACGTGGCCATGCGGGCGCTCGGCCACCCGGACGTCCTCCTGGAGACGGACGCGGGTACCCGGCGGGCGTGCGGGCGCCTCGGGCTTCCTCGCGCGCCGGGTGACCTGTCCGAGCACGCCGAGCGATGGCGGCCATGGCGCTCCTACGCGCTGCAGCACCTTTGGGCCAGCCTCGCTCCCGCACCCACACGAAAGGAGACCGATGCCTGAGACCCTATGGACGATCGTGTCGAGTCCCGTTGGCGACCTGTTGTTGAGCGGCGACGGCAACTCCCTCGACACCCTCCGCGTCTCGGACAGCAGCCAACCGCCCGAGGCCCTCAATGGTCACGAGCGTGACGACGACGCCTTCGCCGAGGCCCGGACCCAGCTGGCCGAGTACTTCGACGGCGAGCGCACCACGTTCGAGCTCTCGCTCAGCCCCAGCGGAACGTCCTTCCAACTGCGGGTCTGGGAGGCCCTCCGCAAGATCCCCTACGCCGCCACGGCGAGCTATGGCGAGGTGGCCGCAGTGATCGGCAATCCCAGCGCGTCGCGCGCCGTGGGCCTGGCCAACGGCCGCAACCCAATCGCCATCGTCATCCCGTGCCATCGGGTGATCGGCGCCGACGGCAGCCTCGTCGGGTACGGGGGAGGGCTCGACCGCAAACGCCGCCTCCTGGAGCTGGAGGCCTCGAGTCTCGCCCGCCTTCGGCGCTGACCTCGGCCCCTCGGTGCCGGGCAAGTTTCGCGATCCCGGTTTAAGGTGGGCGTTGGCAGGTTGCCGGTGCCAGAGGGGGGCCGGTGTCAGGAGAGAGGAGCGCCGGTGCTAGGGGCCGAGCAAGCATCGTTCGACAAGCCAGACGAGGTTCGCACCTTCGAGAAGGGTCGGGTCGACATCATCAACGTCGGCGGGGCCGAGGTCGGTCGCCTCACGTTCGAGCCGGGCTGGCGGTGGTCCGAGCACGTGAAGCCGACGGCTGGCACCGACTGGTGCATGGCGCCGCATTTCCAGTACCACGTCTCCGGCATCCACCACATCCTTCTCTCCGACGGGACCGAGTTCGACTGCCATCCGGGCGACGTCGTCGCCCTGCCGACGCCCCACGACGGCTGGGTGGTGGGGGATGAACCGGTCGTCCTCATCGACTGGTGGGGGATCATCGGCTACGGGAAGTAGCCGACACCGGGACGGCTAGCCGGAGGTATCCGTCCCGGCCGCCTCACCCGCCAGTCGGCTCTGGCTCTCGCGACCCAGGCGGCTGTGGTGGTAGCCGTAGCCGGCGTACACGATCGTCCCGACGATGAGCCACACGCCGAAGCGGATCCAGGTCGTGAGCGACAGCTTGCTCATCAGCCACAACGAGAACCCGATGCCCGTGATCGGCACGAACGGCATCCATGGGCAGCGGAAGGTCCGCGGCAGCTCGGGCGAACGGTATCGCAACACGACGACCGCGCCGGAGACGACGATGAAAGCGACCAGGATGCCGATGTTGGTGAGCTCGGCCACCTGCAGGATGGGTACGAAGCCGCTGATCCCCGCGGCCACGATACCGATGATCCAGGTTGGCCGATGAGGGACCGCGTTGCGGTTGGTCTGCGCGAACCAGGCCGGTAGCAGACCGTCACGGCTGATGGCGTACCACACCCGCGAGGCGCCGAGGGCAACCGAGAACATCACGGTGATGATGCCGACGACGGCGCCGATGGCCACCACCCGGGCGACCTGAGTCTGGCCGATGACTTGGAACGCGGTCGCAAAGGCGCTCTTGGTGTTGATCTTCCGGTAATGCTGCATCCCGGTCAGGACCGTGGCGGCGACCAGGTAGAGAACTGTCGCGACCCCGAGGGACAGCAGGATCGCCTTGGGTAGCACCCGCTGGGCATCCCGCGATTCCTCGGCCGCGGTGCTCATGGCGTCGAAGCCGAACATGGCGAAGAACACCGTCGCCGCGCCGGTCACAGCGCCCCCGAACCCGTAGGGAAGATACGGCGCGTAGTTGCCGGTCTTGATGTAGAACGCACCGACCACGACCACCATGACGACGATGGCGATCTTCACGACGACGAGGACGGACTCAGCCCGCACGCTCGAGCGGATGCCCCGGTTGAGGAGGTAGGCGACCAACAGGCACAAGAGCACGGCGAACAGCTCCACCCTGTGCCCGTGCCCGGTCGACGGCGCGCCGAGCATCCACGACGGGAGGTGGATGCCGAAGCTCGTAAGCAAGGTGTTCAGATAGCCGGAGATGCCGATGGCGACGACAGCGGTGATGGCGGTGTACTCGAGCAGCAGGTCCCAACCGATGAACCACCCCACGATCTCGCCGAGCACGGAGGAGCCGTACGAGTACGCCGAGCCCGCCTTGGGGATCAGTCCGCCGAACTCCGCGTAGGCGAGGGCGGCACAGCCGGCGGCAATCGCGGCGATCACGAACGAGATCGTCACTCCCGGACCGGCGTTCGTCCGGGCCACTCCGCCGGCCAGCGTGAACATCCCGGCGCCGATGATCGCCCCGAGGCCGATGGCGGTGAGCGACCACAAGCCAAGCGACCGCTTCAGCTGCTGCTCCTCGGCGGGTTCGTGCAGGGCGATGGGCTTGCGGCGGAAGATGCCGGTGGCCCCTGTGTGCAGGATGCCTCTGGTCCGGGTGGGCCCGGGTAGGTCGGGCGGTGCCGCGTCAGGCTGAGGGGTGCTCATCCCCGGCTGGTCCGTTCGATCAGCCGTGCAGGCCCGACGCCGGGAAGAAGTAGGCCAGGCACTGCTTGAGGCCCGTGATCCAGACGGCGAGGTCGTGCTCACCCGGATCGACGGCCAGGCTGTTGGGCTGCCCCACCTTGTTCATGGCCGCGATGTAGTTGTGGGCGTCGGTGACCCCGTCCTTGTCCGCGTTGCCGACGACGATCAGCGTGCGGGGACCGGTTTTCGAGGCGTGCAGGATCGGCGAGGCCGCCTGCTTCACCGCAGTGGGCTGGCTCGCCGGGAAGGCGGGGGGCGCGGCGGTGAAGAAGCCGCTCATCGGGCACGCCGCCTGGTAGGCGCCCGGGCTCAACGTGGGCAGATAGGCCGACCCGAAGCCGCCCGAGGACAGCCCCGTCACCGCCCACGTGCCGTTGGTCGAGTAGCGCTTGTCCACCCAGCTCCGCAGCTCCGGTCCGGTCGCCGTCCCCATCTGCTGGAGGGTGCTGTTGGCGAAGTCGCTCTCGCTGACGGCGGGGCCGTTTCCATCGGGGGCGACGCCGATGAAGGGCGTCTTGGAGGCGTTCGACAGCTCGGTCAGGCCGAGGCCGATCATCTGCTGCGGTTCCCCAGGGGCACCATGGAGGAGCTCCACCACCGGGTATCGCTGACCGTGGCCATAGCCCGGAGGGAGGAGGACGAGCACGCGACGGTCGCCGCCGACCGACGGCGCCGGGTACGAGGTGTCCTCGAGCTGGGCCACGCTGGAGCCCGATGCCGAGGTGGAGATGAACGTGGTGGACCCAATGACACCGATCACGGCCGCCGGCACGAGAAGCACCCACGCCAGCGGTGTCATCCGGCCGGGACGGCGAGGGCCATCCGCCTCGCCATCGGAGACCACCTCGGGGCGGGGGCCGAGGATGAGCCCCAGGCCGAATCCGAACGTGAAGCTGATGAGGTGCTCCCAGTCGGCGAGCTGATGGTGCAAGGGCAGTCCGCTCAGCACGACGAGGAGGGCGACGATGCGCAGCCACCGCCATCGCAGCAGGGCGACGACAGCGCCGGCGCCTCCCGCGGTGATGGCGGAAGCGCCGAAGTCGAGAGTGGAAAGGGTCTTGGCCGCCCACGTGCTTCCGAGGACGTTCCCCACCCCGAGCCCGGCCTCGACGCCGAGGGGACCGACAATTCCGGTGACGACGATGACGGCGATCGCCCGGACGCTGCCGGCCAGGGCCTCGTAGAGGCCCACGAACACGAGCACCGACAGGCAGATCGAGAGACACATGAAGGTGTTGCGCGTCAACAGCTGGTTCGTGAACAGCGTCGACCAGTGCCCGGCCTGGATCTGGCGGCCGCTGTAGGCGTACTGGTACTCGGTGGTGAGGCCGAGGTCGTGGTGGAACACCCCGGTCCGCCAGGCCGTGGCGACGATGGTCGAGATGATCAGGGTCGTGATGATCGGCGGGTGGATCCGAAAGCCCGTAGGCCAGAGAACTCGACGACGCCGGTGTGCTTCTTGGTCCTGGACGAGTGACATCGATGAACGCCTAGCCCTTCCCGAACATGGCCTGGCGAAGTCCGCCCGGTACGTAACTGCGGGCGACGGCGGCGAGACCGCCCGGTAGCTGACGGCGGGTGGGCACCACCAACCAGCGAGGCTCCCAGGTGGGGTTGAACTTGTCCTTGTAGCGCCGCAGCGACGTCGTCGGATAGAGCCGCTCGGCCATCTTCCCCCTGTAGAGCGGCACGCAAGCCAGGCTGCCCTCTCGCAAGCCCGCCTGGGCGAAGCCGAGCAGGCTCTCGGCGATGAGAAGGTCGATGGTGGGGTTCGGGGCCTCCGGGCTGCGACGCATGATGTCGAGCACACGCCCCCGGCCGCCGTCATGGTGGTGCCAGGTCACGAAGCCCACTGCCTTCCCCGACGAGTTCACCGCGACCCGACAGTCGGTCGAGCTGATCTCCTCGGGATCGAAGCGACCGAGTGTGAAGCCCATCTCGCCTCCGTGCTTGGTGGCCAGCCAGGCTTTCGAGACCTCAGCCACCCCCTCAGCCACCTCGGGAGACCACGGCACGACCGTGAGGCCCGCCCGCTTGGCGGCACTCACGCTGTGGCGGATGTTGGCCATGCGCTTGCCCTTCAGCGAGAAGCTGGCCAGATCGATCACAGCGTCCTCGGCAATCGGCATGGCGTACATGCCCCGGCTCTCGTAGGGCTCGGCTTCGGCGACACAGGTGAACACCGGGTGCATGCGGTCTTGCTTCAGACGCTGCAGCAGCTCGTCGAGGACCCGCTCCCTCGCCCAGGGAGGGGCGGCCACATCCGTGGCCAGCACGGCCCAGCGACCGCGACGGACGTAGCCGGCCACGGCCGCGCCCGCCAGCCGCACGACGACGCGGTCCTCCCCGAGCAGGAAGGGACTGGCCGACTGGCGGCCCCAGCGAGCCACGGCCGCCTGCATGAGGGGACTGACGGTGGCCGCTGGGGTGGCCTGCGGCCTGGACCGGCGGTGCGGCGTCCGCGCCTTTGCCTTCGCCTTGGGCTCGGCCTTGGTCGTGGTCTGCACGCCGCCGTGGCCGGTCGCGGCGCTCGAGTCTTCGCTCTGGTCGCCATTGGGCGTCGTCGGCGCGGACGGGCCAGGCGAGACCGGACGACTCTCAGGTGAGTACCACTTCCCGTCCCACGCCAACCACCACCCGACACCCTGTGAGGTGTCGCTCATGGAATCGTCCCCCCCTGTGGCGCCGATGGACCACCTGCGCAGCTTCTTCTGGTAACTGCAGGGTACGCCTCTTCGGCCCGGGCGGAAAGGGCGCCGTCTGGATGGCTTCGGGTCCGGCTTCTTCCCTGGGTTCCCCGCGACCGGCCACGTCAACCGCGTCCGCAGCTGGCTCCCAGGCTGCGACCGGCTGCCGACCATCCCGGCACCTCGAGCTCGGGCCAGTAGTCGCCCGTGTGCTCGTCCTGCGCGAACGGCACGGGCGGCGGCTTGCCGTCCACGATCTCGGCGACGGCTGAGAGGAACGCCTCGATCTCCTCGGTGGTGGTCGACAGCGTGGCGCTCGCCCTGACTGCACCCGGGACCAACCGGCGGTCCCCGCTTCGAACGCCCTGCCGGAATGCGGCCTGCTCTTCGTGCGATACACCGAGGAGTCGGATCAGGTAGGGGTGGGCGCAGAAGCACCCGTGGCGCACACCGATGCCGTACTCCGCGCCCAAGCGCGCTGCCATGAGGGCATGAGGCACGTCATCGGCGACGAAGCTCGCCACGGCGAGGGTGGGCGTCTCCAGCGACGGCCCCAACACTGTCACCCCCGGGATCGCGGTCAACCCCGCTCGGAGCTGGGTGGCCAGCATCTTCTCGTGGGCACGAATCTCCGACCAGCCGATGGCGGTGAGCTCGCGCATGGCCGTGCCCATCGCCACGGCACCGACGACGTTGGGGGAACCGGCCTCTTCCCGATCGGGAGGATCCGTCCACACCACCTCGTCGAGGTCGACGAGGTCGACGGCGCCGCCACCGAAGAGAAGGGGCTCGCCCCGGCTGAACGCCTCACTAGGGCCGATGAGCACCCCGGCCCCGAACGGCGCGTACATCTTGTGACCGCTCCATGCCACGAAGTCGGCATCGGCGGGCAGGGGTAGATGGGGAGCAAGCTGGGCGGCGTCCACGAGCACGGGCACGCCACGCTCGTGGGCCGCATCGAGGATGAGGTTCAGCGGCGGCAGCCACCCGGTGACGTTGGAGGCGCCGGTGATGGCGAGGAGTCGGGGCTTCGGATGCTCGTCGAGGGTCGCGGCGACCTGGTCGACCGAGAATGTGCCGTCGGGCCCGCATTCCACGTACCGACGGCGCGCGACTCGCCCCCACGGCAGAAAGTTTGCATGGTGCTCGACGACCGTCGTGACGACGACGTCGTCCTTGCTCAACTGCAGGCGGTACGCCAGGTGGTTGATGGCATCGGTTGTGTTCCGGCAGATGACCGCCAGGTCCGAGCTGTCCTGCTTGCCCGCGAAGGCCAGTGCGTCAGCGCGAGCGTCTTCGTACGCGGCCGTCGCCAGTCTCGACTTGTAGCCAGTGGCCCGGTGGATGCTGCCGTACCAAGGCAAGAACTCAGCGACCCTCTCGGCCACCGCTGGCAGCGCACCAGTGGAGGCGGCGCCATCGAGGGAGATGTACGGCCTCTCCAGCCCGTCGATGCAAGGCACCGGCATGCCGTCACCCACCAAGCGAACAGGGAACCGCGCCACGACGACTCAGGGTAACTCGTTGCAGGGCATCCATGACTGGCGTACTATCCCTGTTTACGAGGTTTGTTGGCGCGGGGAGCGCTGACCGGTGGAAGGGGGGGAAGTCAAAGAAGCTCCATCTGACGTCAGCTCATAGCAATCACCTTGGGGACGTAGCTCAGCTCTGGATAGAGCGCCTGTCTTCGGGCGGGAGAAACGCTGGTTCGAATCCCGTCGTCTCCACTGCACCGCCGTCAATCGTCAGCACTGCGAGGGCAACCTGAGTCGGCCGAGCGCTACCTCGATGAAGGTCATGGACTCCAACCAGCTGCGTCAGGCGTGGGTGGACTACTTCGTCGAGCGGGGCCACCACTACCAGCCCTCGGCCTCGTTGGTGTCCAAGGACCCCACGGTGATGTTCACCGTGGCCGGCATGGTGCCCTTGAAGCCCTAC
>DASXCO010000179.1 GCA_036491125.1 Acidimicrobiales bacterium
CCTCGGCCTCAGTGAACGTCAAGCCGTCGAACCAGGGTCTGCCGTTCATCGCCAACACCAACGAGTCGCCGCCTCAGGCCGAGCTGCAAGCCGATCCCACTGCCTTCGCCATACCGCCGTCGGTGCAGAACCTGACCATCACGATCACCCCCGTTCCCCCGGCCGCGCCGATCCCGAACGGCCGGCTCGACGGCAACTCCTATCGCATGTCGGTCCTGCTGCCGGGAGGGGTTCCCGTCGCCGTCCTGCCGGGCAAGCACGTCACCGTGTTCCTGCGCGGCACCGGCGCCAGCGGCAAAACGGTCATGGACCGCTTCAGCGCCGGCCGCTGGTCCCAGTTGCCGACCCAGGTCCCGGGCGCCGGCTTCCACAGCGCCGACTCCGACGAGCTCGGTGACTTCACCCTGGTGCTCCTGCCCGGAGGCGCCGGTGGGCTGAGCGGCGGGGTCCGCGCGGCCATCGCCGTGGCGGCGGTCCTGGTGGTGATCGGCGTTCTGCTCGCGGCCGTGCGGCTGTTCCGGCGGTAGCTACCATCGGTCTGGCCATGTTGTCCCCCACCCTGATCCTCGCCCACGCCTTCGGGGCTCGGTACGACCTTCCGGTTCCGCTCTATCTCTTCGTCCTGGGTGGTGCCGCGGTCGTCTTTGCGTCGTTCCTGCTCGTGATGCAGCGAGAGGTGGCTCCGGCCGACGGGCCGGCGACAGGGGACGGCGGCTACATCGTTCCGCATCGGCCACTGCTCGGCGGCCTCGGTCTGCTGATCCTCGCCTTCCTGATCTACGCCGGTATCTACGGATCGCAGGAGATCGCCGAGAACATCCTGCCCACGATGTTCTGGCTGATCATCTGGATCGCGGTACCCATCTCCTGTGGGGTCGTCGGCGACTGGACCCCATGGATCAATCCCTTCGCGACCATCGCCCGGGTGGTCGATCGGCCTGACCTGCGTCAGCGCCTCATCGGCGGCCCGCAGCTCGCGTGGCCGCGCTGGCTCGGCTTCTGGCCGGCCACGCTGATCTTCTTCCTCGTCGCCAGCGGCGAGCTGATCTACAACGGCTGGGCGACGAGGCCGATCGTCACCGCGGTGGCGCTCGTTGTCTACGCGCTCATCAGCGCCGTGTGTGGCCTGCTGTTCGGGGCCGAGGCGTGGCTCGAGCGGGGCGAGATGTTCTCGGTGCTGTGGGCCACGTGGGGGCGACTGGGGTACTGGCGCTTCGGACGGCCGGGGCGACGGGGGTTCCTCGGTGGCGTCGACCAACCCTTCGACTCCTCGATCGGCAGGATCACCTTCGTGTTCCTGATGCTCATGTCGGTGACGTTCGACGGACTACTGAGCATCCCGGCGTGGAAGCGGTTCCAGGGCCAGCTGCCGCACGGCTTCACGGTTGGATCAGCGGGCTACATCTTCGTGGCCCTGGTCGCATTCGCCGTGCTGGTCGGCCTGGCGTGGACGGTCTTCGGCCTCTTCGCCAAAGGCGTGCGGGATGTGGGCCACCTCGAGCTGTCAGTGCGCGAGACGATCGGTCAGCTGCTGCCGTCGCTGCTGCCCATCTCGTTCGGCTACCTGGTGGCCCACAACTTCCAGTACCTGCTCGTCAACGGTCAATTGCTCATCCCGCTGGCGGGCAACCCGACGGGACACAACCAGTGGCTACCGGCCCCCTTCAACGATGACTACGTGGTCCACAAACAGCCCGTACCCTCGGGAGCGATCTGGTATCTGCAGGTCGCGCTCATCATCGCCGTGCATATCGCCGCGGTGTTCATCGCCCACCGCCATCTGGCGGGCGTGGCCCGCACCAGGGTCCAAGCCGAGCGGTCGGAGTGGCCGTGGATCTTCGCCATGGTGGCCTACACCATGACGAGCTTGTTCCTGTTGGCCCAGCCCATCGTCAAGGAGAGCAACAGCAAGAGCGCGGCGCCCGCGGTGCACGTTGTGCACGTGGCCGATGCGGTGACGGCGCCGAGCGGTGTCCCCCCACCGCGTCAGTCGTAGGTCGCCTCGACGCCCCAGCAGCCGGCTTCCAGCGCCAGCAGGTGGGCGCAGCCGTCGGCCAGCACGACCTGAAGCCGGGCCCGGCGACGGTGGGCGGCGGGATCCCACCACCGCTCGTCGGCCGGCCACGGTCCCGCCCAGGCGACCACTTCGATCCATGGTCCGCCGGCCACCGACAACCGCGCCGGAGCCGCGCTGACCACGCCCCGCCCCGTCACCTCGATGGCACCGCCGTCGCCGTCGACGACCTCGGCGACGAGCGACCGGCCGTGCACGACGGCGGGAGCGGGCGGCGGCACGCTCCCGGGCCAAGGCGGCGCCACCCCTGTGCCCTCCCCTCCCGGGCCGGCCCTGCTCTCTGGCCGGCCTCCCGGGCCGGCCTCGCCCCAGGGCACCAGCCGGACCTGCTCGGTGGGACCGCGGCCGCCGACCAGCATTGCGGTGACCACCGCCTCCGGCCCCAGCAGGCCCTGCACGCGGGCCAGGGCTCGGGCCGTTCGCTCGTCGACCCCGGCCTCGCCGCCCCAGAAGCCGAGCTGGCGTCCCTGATCGGGGACCACCTCGTCGGGCAGCAGCCGTAGCAGGGAGAGGCCCGCCGTCGGTCGGGCGGCGACGGTCACCGCGGTGCCGCTCAACCAGCCGTCGAGCTGCCAGCGTACGCGTTCGGCCATATCGGCAGGGGCGAAGGGGCCGTCATGGCTCCACAGGCGGCTCAGGTGCTCGCCGTGCTCGGTCTCCGCCTCGATCCGCAGCCGGTGACAGGCCATGCCAAGTCGGACCAGACGTTCGTGCAGATCCTGAGCGAGGGTCCTGGCCGCGAAGGCGGCCGTGTCGACGCGATCGACCGGCGGATCGAGCTCCACCGAGACGACCAGGTCCGGAGGTGGCTCCCGCCCGGCCAGGGGGCGCTCGTCGAGTCCCTGCGCCAGGCGCTGGGCGAGC
>DASXCO010000180.1 GCA_036491125.1 Acidimicrobiales bacterium
CACGGCGCCGACCACGCCGATCCCGAAGGCTCCGACGCCCGGCTCGGTCATCACGGCGAGCCGCCGCTCACGCGAGAGATGCGGAAGGAGCCCGTCGGCGGCGTCAGCGAGACCGTCGAGGTGCAGCAGACCGGTGAGCCCGAGGTCCGCCGCCACCACGACGGCCGCGGCGATCGGCGCGTTCCACGCCCTCGTCGCTCCCCACCAGACCCCGCCCAGGGCCAGCCCCAGCGCGGCACCGACCAACGGGAACCACAGCAGCGCGCTGCCCGTGGGGCGGCTGGACCCGCCGAGCGGGGTCAGGAAGGAGAGGGCGCGCCGCACCGCCGTCAGGCCCGCTCGAGCGGTAGGACCCGTCCCGCCACGACCAGCAGGACCTCGTCGGCAGCGGCGGCGACCACCTGGTTGAGCGCGCCGAGCTCGTCACGAAACTGGCGTCCCATCTCGCTGCTCGGATGGACCCCAAGGCCCACCTCGTCGCTGACGACGACGGTGTCACCGGCGCGCGCCGCGATGTCGTCGCGGAGCCGCTCGCCGTCAGCGGTGAACGACGGCACGCCGCCCAGCCAGGCGCCCAGCGAATCGACCAGCGCGGTGCCCGGGAGCGCACGCAGCGCCGCACCCAGGTCCTCGCCCCGCCCGACCTCGACGGTGGACCAGCTGGCCGGCCGGCGGGCCCGGTGCACCGCGACGCGTTCGGCCATCTCGGTGTCTGCGGCCACCGTCGTGGCCACATAGGTCACGGGCCCGGGCAGCCCGGCCGCCACCCTCTCACCCACCTGCGACTTGCCCGATCGGGCTCCCCCGAGCACCAGCGTGATCACCCTTCTCGCTCCCAGGTTCCACGCCGAACCGCGGCGTGGACGGCGCGCGCCAGGCGCGATCCCCACGTCGAGCGCGGCCCGCCGAAGGCGAACGGCCGCCCCTCCGCGGGGCAGAGGACGCAAACCGCGTCGGTCGCCGTACCCGTGGCGTCGATTCCCAGCTCGGAGAGGGCCTGCACCTTGGCCTCGGTCGCGGTCGACACGGCGTTGACGAGCGCCGAGTCACTCAGCCGCTCGGGCACGCTGACCACGATGTTGATGGTGCCCACCAGCGGCTGGCGGGCAGCGTCCGGAGCCGCGGCCAGCAGCGGATGGCTCAGGCCGACAGTCGCCACCACCCCCACCCCGCCGTCGGTCGCCACGCCGTACTGGCGCACGTCGGCGGCGGTGAGCATGCCGACACCGCGGCCCGGCAGGCCGAGCGACACCCCGAGCTTGCCCAGGTGGTGATCGGGGTCTCGCCGGGCGTAGGACGCTGGCACCTGGGCGTTGACGACCCAGCGCCTGACCCCGAGCCCGCCCCCGTGCGGCGCCGAGGCGATGGCGCGCACGGGCGCCGGCGACCTCCACACGAGCACTGGAAGGTCGCGCCCGCTCTCCCGGCGAGACCTGATCTGCAACTGCATGACGTCCACGCGTCCCTCCGCAACCCGGCCGTGAAAAGGGGTCCGGGCAGGCAGGTCTCCTGGCTCCCGGATCGACGCTCCCCTCGGCCTTCCCGCCCGATTGGGCCGTGGCCTGGCGATGAGGATCGCTCCCCGGTCACAGTTGCGGGACAGCCCCGGACTCCCACCGGGTTCCCTGCGCTGCGGCGCCGACACTACCGTGCCGGGAATGGCACGCGCCGATTCGATCGTCCTGCTGAACACCGGGCACGGCAAGGGCAAGTCGTCAGCCGCCTTTGGCGTGATGGGGCGGGCCTGGGCCCGAGGCTGGCGGGTCGGCGTCGTCCAGTTCGTGAAGGGCGGGAAATGGAAGGTCGGTGAGCGCAAGCTCGCCGATCACCTCGGCGTGGAGTGGCACACCCTGGGCGACGGCTTCACCTGGGAGTCGACCGATCTCGACGAGACGGCGGCCAAGGGGCGGCACGCCTGGGAGGTGGCCAGGGCCAAGCTGTCCTCGGGCGACTACGACCTGCTGATCCTCGACGAGGTCACCTACGCCGTGAGCTACGGCTGGGTGACCGTGGACGACGTCGTGTCGGGTGTACGCGATCGCGCTCCCCGCACGAACGTCGTGGTCACCGGCCGCGACGCTGCGCCGGAGCTGGTCGAGCTGGCGGACACGGTGACCGAGATGCGCAAGGTCAAGCACGCCTACGACCGCGGCATCACGGCCAAGAAGGGCATCGAGTACTGACGTGGGTGAGCTCGGCCCCCGCCTCGTGGTGGCCGGCACCCACTCCGGGGTTGGTAAGACGACCGTCGCCACCGGGCTCATGTCGGCCCTGTCGCGGCGGGGCGTCGCCGTCGCCAGCGCCAAGGTCGGACCCGACTTCATCGATCCCGGCTACCACGCCCTGGCCACGGGACGGCCCGCCCGCAACCTCGACGCCTGGATCTGCGGCCCCCCCGCCATAGCGCCGCTGGCCGCCCGGGCCGCCGCATCGGCCGAGGTGCTGGTGGTCGAGGGGGTGATGGGGCTCTTCGACGGGGCCGCGTTCGAGGCCGACGGCGCGCGAGGGAGCACGGTGGAGGTGGCGTCCCTCCTCGACGCCCCTGTCGTCCTCGTGGTGGACGCGTCCGCCATGAGCACGTCCGTCGCCGCCCTGGTCCATGGGTACAGCTCGTTCGACCGCGGCGTCCAGGTAGCGGGAGTTGTGCTCAACCGTGTGGGCAGTCCCGGCCACGAGGTCCTCCTGCGCGAGGCCCTCGAGCCGCTCGGCATCCCTGTCTACGGCGCCCTGCTCCGCGACGACACGCTGCAGTGGCGGGAGCGTCACCTGGGCCTGGTCCCCGTCGTGGAGCAGCGGCAGGAGGTCGATCAGTCGCTCGCCGCGCTGGCAGCTGCGATCGAGCGCCACTGCGACGTGCCCGGGCTGATGCGGCTGGCCCGGTCAGCACCGAAGCAGCAGGCCGCTGCGCTTGCCCCGGCTCGGGCGAGCGGGTCCGCTCGGGTGGCCGTGGCCGGCGGCCCCGCCTTCAGCTTCTCCTACCCCGACAACATCGAGCGGCTGGAGGAGGCAGGAGCCGAGGTGGTGCCGTTCGACCCCGCCGACGATGCGACGCTGCCGCATGATGTCGATGCCCTGTACGCCGGCGGCGGGTTCCCGGAGGTCTTCCTGGAGGCGCTGGCCGCGAACTCGCCGATGGTGGACGACGTGCGACGCCGCGTGGCCGGCGGCCTGGTCACCTGGGCCGAGTGCGGCGGGCTGCTGTGGCTGGCCCGCTCACTCGACGGGCGGCCGCTCTCGGGTGTCGTACCAGCCGTCGGCCGCATGACCGACCGTCTCACCCTCGGCTATCGCCGAGCCCGGACCCGGGTCGCCTCGCCACTGGCCGAGCCGGGCGCGGAGCTACGCGGGCACGAGTTCCACTATTCCGTCCTGGATCCGGCGGGCGAGGCCCTCGACCTCGAAGGACGCTTCGGCGCCGGTAGGGGCGGGTTCGCCACGCCCACGCTCCTCGCGTCCTATCTCCACCTCCACCTCGGCGCCGACCCGGGCCCTGCGGAGCGGCTGGTCGCCGCGGCCAGCCGAGCGGAGGGCCGCAGCCGGGCTAGGGACCGGTCGCGGGCTGCTCGGCTCGGGCCGCCTCGGCCCGCCTGAGCGCCTGGCGCTTCATGCGTGCCTTCTTGCGGCGGACACGGTCGTTGTGCCAGCGAACCGTCGGTCGTGCTCCTCTGCCCATCTCCTCAGCCTAGGCGCGCCGCAACGTCCTCGGGCCGGCCTCCCGGGCCGCCCGTAGGCGCGCCGCGCCTGCCGCAAACGTCCTCGGGCCGGCCTCCCGGGCCGCCCCATTGCTCACGGAACTAGGATCGTCGCCCGTCGCCAAGCGCGGGAAGCCGGTGGGAGACCGGCGCGAGTCAGATCCACTGTGACCGGGGAGCGAACCCCATGACCGGGGCGAGCGGCGATCCGGGAGCCAGACACCGGCAGCGACGAGGATCAGCGTGCACGCGGAGGCGAACCATGGCCACGGCCGCAACCGAGCCCCGCGGCCGCCTGGTCGGGGTCGGCGTCGGCCCGGGCGACCCCGAGCTGGTCACCCGACAGGCGCTCCGGGTCCTCGCCGAGTCGGACCGGGTCGTGGCGCCGTCGAGCGCGGTCGACGCCGTCGGGCGCGCCGAGGCCATCGTCCGCCAGGCCAGCCCGGGGCTCCGCATGGACCGACTGGTCTTCGACATGACCGCTGACGGCACCCTGGGTGGACGGGCGGCCCGTGACGCCTCCCACCGGGCAGCAGCGCACTCCCTCCTCCCCTGGCTCGACGACGGCGAACAGATCGCCTTCGTCACCCTCGGCGACCCGAACATCTACAGCACCTTCTCGTCGCTGACCGCCGCGGTCCGCTGCCTGCGACCAGCGGTGGAGATCGGCACGGTGCCCGGGATCATGGCCTTCCAGGCCCTGGCCGCCGAGGCCGGCGCCGTGCTGCTCGACGGCACCGAGTCGCTGTCGCTGGTCACCGCGCTCGACGGGCCCGAGGCACTCGACGCCGCCATCGAGGACCCGACCCGCGCCGTCGTCGTCTACAAGGGCGGCCGCCACGTGCCCGAGATCGCTGCCAGCCTCTCGCGCGCCGGTCGCCTCGACGGTGCGGTCATGGGCGAGCTGCTCGGTCTGCCCGGCGAGCGCGTCGGACCCCTGGCCCGGCTCGCCGACCGTCCGGCCACCTACCTGGCGACGGTCATCGTCCCGCCGAGCGCCCGTCGAGAGCGCGAGGCCGGCCCGGGAGGCCCGCCCGTGGAACGCGAGGAGCGGTGATCAGCTTCGTGGGCGCCGGCCCGGGCGCCGCCGACCTCATCACCCTGCGGGGCGCCCAGCGGCTCGGCCGCGCCGACGTGGTCGTGTGGGCATCCTCGCTGGTGCCCGACGCCCTCCTGACCCACACCCGGCCCGACGCCGTCGTCCACGACTCGGCGACCATGACCCTCGAGGACGTCCTCGCCGTCTACGGCGACCACCCCGACGCGTCGATCGTGCGCCTCCACTCCGGCGACCCGGCGCTGTACGGCGCCATCCAGGAGCAGATCACCTGGTGCGTCGACAACGGGCGGGACTTCGAGATCGTGCCCGGCGTGAGCTCCCTGGGAGCTGCGGCCGCAGCTGCACGGCGGGAGCTGACCGTGCCCGCCCTGGCGCAGAGCGTGGTCATGACCAGGCTGGCCGGGCGGACGGCGGCGTCTATGCCGGCGCGCGAATCGGTGGCCGCCTTCGCCGCGCACGGCGCCACGATGGCGGTCTTCCTGTCGGGCGCCCGGCCGCGCCAGCTCCAGGATGAGCTCCTGGCCGAGGGCAGCGGTTATGGGCGTGACACCCCGGCCGTGATCGTGGTGCGCGCCTCCTGGCCGGACGAGGTGGTGGTACCGACGACGGTCGGTCGCCTGGCGGAGGATCTGGCCGCGACCGGGGCCAGGACCACCGTCCTCGTCCTGGTGGGACCGGCGCTGGCCGGCGCCGCCGGCAGTGACGGGACCCGCAGCCACCTCTACTCGCCGGCGTTCTCACACCAGTTCCGGCGCCGGTCGCCGCGGGGGTCGACGGCGGGCCGCGCCGCCCCCAAGGGGGCGCGGTGAGATCGGCGGAGCGAACCACCATTTCGCCGGAGCGAGGGCGCGGCCTGCGCACGGGCTGGACGACGGGTACCTGCGCGTCGGCCGCAGCCAAGGCGGCCGCGCAGGGTCTTCTGAGCGGCGAGGTCCCCGCCACCGTCGACATCGCCCTCCCCGACGGGCGCCGGGTCGAGTTCGCCATCGAGCCCGGCGGCGCTCAAGCCCGGGCCGTCGTGGTGAAGGACGCTGGCGACGACCCCGACTGCACGGACGGGGCCCGGATCACGGCCGAGGTGGCCTGGGGCGCGGCGTCGCTTTCGGGCCCCGAGCTGCGAGCCGGCCCGGGCGTGGGGACGATCACCAAGCCGGGGCTGGGCCTCGCCACGGGCCAGCCGGCCGTCAACCCGGTCCCCCGCCGCATGATCGGCGCCGCCCTGGCCGAGGTGACCGACCGACCGCTGGTGGTCACGTTCTCGGTCCCCGGGGGCGAGGCCATGGCGGCCAAGACCACCAACGACCGGCTGGGGATCGTCGGCGGCATCTCCATCCTGGGAACGACTGGGGTGGTCCGGCCCTTCTCGACCGCGGCCTACCGGGCGTCGGTCGTCCAGCAGGTCGACGTCGCCGCCGCCCAGGGCGAGACGATGATGGTGCTGGCGACCGGCAGCCGTTCGGAGCAGGCCGCCGTGCGCCTGCTCCCTCGCCTGGACCCGGTCTGTGTCGTGGAGGTCGGGGACTTCACCGGCATCGCCTTGCGGCGCGCCGCCGCCGCCGGTTTTCGACGGGCCGTGCTCGTCGCAATGGCAGGGAAGATCACCAAGCTCGCCGCGGGAGTGATGATGACCCACTTCCACCGGTCGAGGGTCGACAACGACCTCATGGCCCGGGTGGCCCGGGAGACGTCGGCGCCACCGCCCGTTCTCGACGCGGCCACGGCGACCGCCACCGCCCGGCACTTCTTCGACGCGTGCCGGGCCGAGGGGTTCGCGTCCCCGCTCGAGGCACTCTGCCGCGAAGCGCGTGCTGCGTGTGAGGCGCACGTCGACCGGCGGCTGACCGTCGAGGTGTGGATGGTCGATTTCGACGGGGCCGAGGTGGTCGCCCGTGGCTGACCGCATCGCCGTGGTGGGCCTCGGCGCCGACGGGCTGTGCGGGGTGGGCAGCGAGGCGCGATGCGCCATCGAGCGAGCCACGCTCGTGGTGGGCGGACGCCGTCATCTCGCCGCGTTCGCACCGCCGAGCGGGACGCGCACCGCGCCGCTCACGGCCGACGTGGGCGCGGCCCTGGACGAGATCGAGGCCGAGGCGGGCCCGGTCTGCGTCTTGGCGTCGGGCGATCCTGGGTTCTTCGGGATCGTCCGTCCGCTCGCCGAGCGGTTCGGGGCGGAGGGGCTGGAGGTGCATCCGGCTCCGTCTTTTGTCGCGCTGGCGTTCGCGCGGCTCGGGATGGCGTGGGACGACGCGGCCGTGGTCTCTGCCCACGGGCGCCCGCTGACGGCGGCCGCCCGGGCCGCGTCCTCACACGCCAAGGTGGCGGTGCTCGTCTCGCCCGACTCGCCGCCCGAGGCGCTCGGTCGCGCCCTCCTCGAGCTGGGCGTCACTGATCGGCGCGCCGCGGTGTGCGCCCGGCTGGGAGCCCCTGATGAGCGCGTCGACCTCGTGGACCTCCACGCCCTGGCGGCAGGCACCTGGGACCCGATCTCGGTGGTGATCCTGCTGGCCGAGCCGGACCGGCAGTCTGCGCCGGTACTCGCCTGGGGTCTGCCCGACGGATCGTTCGATCATCGGGATGGGATGATCACCCACGCCGAGGTGCGCGCCGTCGCCCTGGGCAAGCTGTCGTTGCCGTCCCGCGGCGTGGTGTGGGACGTCGGCGCCGGCAGCGGCAGCGTCGCCATCGAGTGCGCCCGCTCGGTCCCGGCCGCGCGGGTGCTCGCCGTCGAGGAGAACATCGCCGACGCCGAACGGATCTCGCACAACGCCGACCGCCACGGCGTCACCGTGGAAGTGGTCACGGGCCGGGCGCCCGCGGCCTTCGAGGGGCTTCCCGATCCCGACCGGGTGTTCGTCGGCGGTGGCGGTCACGCCGTCTTGTCGGCTGTGCTCGAACGACTCCGTCCCGGCGGTCGGGTTGTCGCGACCTACGCCGCCGTCGACCGGGCCGTCGCCGCTGCCGATCGGTTGGGCGCGGTGGTGCAGGTGGCCGTCTCGCGAGGGCGGCGCCTTCCCGACGGGGGTCTGCGCCTGGCGGCCGAGAACCCCGTCTTCGTGGCGTGGGGTCCGCAAGCGTGACGGTGCTGACGATCAGCGTCACCGAGCGCGGTCGGCTGCTGGCTAAACGGCTGCCTTTCGAGCACACCCACGGCGATGTCGGCGCGACCGTGCGGGCCCGGTGGTCCAAGGTGGATGCGCTGGTGCTCGTGCTGGCCACGGGCGCTGCCGTGCGGATCGTGGCCCCTCTGCTGGAGGACAAGCGAGTCGACCCCGCGGTGGTGTGTCTGGACGAGGCCGGGCGCTTTGCCGTGGCCCTCTGCGGTGGCCACCTCGGGGGTGCCAACACGCTCGCCCGACAGGTGGCCGCGCTCGTCGGCGCCGAGCCCGTGGTCACCACGGCCACCGACGCCACCGGCACCTGCCCGCTGGACGCGCTGCCGGGCTTCATTGCGGACGGCGACGTGGCCGGGGTGACCGCGGCCATGCTCGATGGACGCGCACCACTCGTCGACAACGACCTGTCCTGGCCGCTGCCCTCGACGGTGCCCGTGGGCGCCGGGCCTGAGCGCCTGGTCATCACCGACCGGCGCGTGGAGCCCGGCCGTCATGGCGTGGCCGTCCTGCGACCACCCACCCTCGTCGCCGGGATCGGCACCTCGACCGGTGCGCCGCCCGACGAGGTGGTGGGGCTGCTCGGCACGAGCCTGGCCGAGGCGGGGCTGGACGCCGCCTGTGTGGCGGAGGTGGCCACCATCGACCGCCGGGCGGACGAGCCCGCGCTCCACGCCTTCGGTGGTCCCCTGCGACTGTTCCCGGCCGAGACCCTGCGGCGAGTCCGGGTGCCGACGCCCAGCGGGACCGTGGACTCCGCCGTCGGCACGCCGAGCGTCGCCGAGGCGGCGGCGCTCCTCGCCGCCGGCCCGGGCGCCGAGCTGGTCATCACCAAACGCACGTCCGCCCACGCGGCCGTGGCCGTAGCTCGACGGCGCCGCCCCCGAGGGCACCTGGCCATCGTCGGCCTCGGCCCCGGCGATCCCCGCCACCGCACGCCCGCCGCCGAGGCCGCCGTCCGCCACGCCGACATCGTGATCGGCTACGGCCCCTACGTTGAGCAGTGCGCCGACCTGATCGGCCCGCACCACCAGATCGTCCGCTCCCCCATCGGTGACGAGGAGGACCGGGCCCGCCAGGCCGTCGAGCAGGCCGGCAGCGGCCGTCGGGTGGCCCTCGTCAGCTCGGGCGACGCCGGGGTCTACGCCATGGCATCGGTCGCCCTCGAGCAGGCGACGGCGAGCGAGGGCGCGGCATCGGCGTTCAACCTCGACGTCGTGCCCGGTATCACCGCCGCCACCGCCGCGGCCGCAGCCCTGGGCGCTCCCCTCGGCCACGATCATGCCGCCATCAGCCTCTCGGACCTGCTGACCCCGTGGGCCACGATCGAGTCTCGGCTCCAGGCCGTGGCCGCTGCCGATCTCGTCGTGTCGCTGTACAACCCCCGCTCCCGGGGACGCCCGTGGCAGCTCGACGCCGCCCGCCGGATCCTCCTCGAGCATCGGGTGCCGTCCACGCCCGTCGGCGTGGCGACCGATCTGTTCCGCAATGGTGAGCGGGTCCGCGTCACGACCCTCGCCGATCTCGACCCGGAGGAGGTGGGCATGACCACGTGTGTCGTCGTCGGCTCGTCGGCGACGCGGGTCGTGGACGGCAGGATGGTCACGCCCAGGGGGTACCGGCCGTGAAGCTCCCCGCCGGCCCGTCTCGACCCACGGTGACGATCGACGCCCGCTGCACGGCGTGCGGGGCCTGCATCGTCACGTGCCCCGAGACGGCGCTGCTGCCGGCACCGCGACGCCCGCTCGTGGTGGATAACCGATGCACCGGCTGCCTGGCTTGTGTCGAGGTGTGCCCGGCGGGTGCCGTGTCCGAAGGTTGGCATTGACTACTCCCCATCCCATCGAGGTCGAGAGCTACCGTCTCCTCGACCAGCGGGTCGACCTGTCGCACCTCGCGCCGCTCGTGCGCGCCGTTGTCGCCCGCGTGATCCACGCCACGGCCGACACCGACTACGCCGGCACCATGGTCCTCGACGAGAATGCCGTGCTCGCCGGCATCGAGGCCGTGCGCATTGGCGCTCCGGTCATCACCGACGTCGAGATGGTCGGCCACGGGATCACCGGCACAGCGTCGGTCTGCTGTCTCGATGAGATCGAGTCGACGCCGCCGTCCGGACCGACGCGCAGCGCCCGGGCCATGGCGCTGGCGGCTCGCCGCCACCCCACGGGGGCAGTGGTGGCGGTGGGCTGCGCGCCGACTGCGCTCCTCGAAGCGGTGCGGATGGCGACAGAGGAGGCGTTCGCGCCAGCGGTCATCGTCGGCCTGCCGGTCGGCTTCGTAGGGGCCGCAGACGCCAAGGCGGCGGCCCGGGCCAGCGGCCTACCCACGATCACCAACGTGGGAGAGAAGGGGGGCTCGGCCGTAGCCGCCGCCGCCGTCAACGCCATCGTCCGACTGGCACGGGCTCCAGGAGGCGGGGGCGACAGTGGCTGAGCGCGAACCCGCCCTGCTCCTCATCGGGCACGGCAGCCGCTCCGCCGCCGGGGTCGACCAGTACTGGATGCTCGCCGATGCGGTTCGCCGTTCGCGGCCGGGTCTGACGATGGGGTGCGGCTTCATCGAGCTGGCCCGACCCGACCTCGACGACGCCATCGGCGACCTCGTCGAGCGAGACGTGACATCGGTGATCGCGATGCCGTTGGTGCTGCTCGGCGCCGGACACCTCAAGAGCGACGGCCCCGCGGCGCTCTCACGGGGCCGGATCCGCCATCCCGGTGTCAACTTCACCTACGCCCGCGACCTCGGAATCCACCCCGCCGTCCTGGCCGTGGCCGAGGATCGCATACGCACCGCCGGCGGCGACGCGGTCGTCCTGGTGGGGCGGGGGTCGAGCGACCCCGACGCCAACGCCGACCTCTACAAGGTGGGGCGCCTGCTCGACGACTCGAGGGGGCTGGGCATGGTCGAGCCGGCCTTCGTCTCCCTCGCCCGTCCGTCGGTCGCCGACGCCCTCGACCGCTGCCGCCGACTCGGCGCCAGCACCGTCGCCGTCGTCCCCTACTTCCTCTTCACCGGGCTCCTGGTCGACCGCATCGAGCGACAGGCCCGAGTCTGGGCCGAGCGTCATCCCGACGTCGAGGTCGTGGTCGGCAGCGAGCTCGGTCCCGACGAGCGCGTGGCCCGCCTCGTCATCGAGCGCTACGACGAGGCGAGGACCGGCGGCGCGGTCATGAACTGCGACTGCTGCATCTATCGCACGGCGCTACCGGGCTACGAGCAGCGCGTCGGAGCCCCTGCCGCCGCCACCCACACCCACTGAATCATAGGCGGGCTGGGTCCGGGGCTTTTGTCGATGGACGGCCCATTTGGCAGGTCAGCGGGCCGGTCAGGGCGAAGGAGACTCGCATGCGCAAGACCCTCGGCAGGGTGCCCTTCCGATCCACCGCCACCGTCGGTGGAGCCGTCCTCGCCAGCATCTTCACCGTCGCGACGTCGGCCGGGACGGCGACCGCGGCCACGGGCCTGGAAGGCATCCCGGCCTACTCACACATCGTCACCGTCGTCCTCGAGAACGAGGGCTTCGATTCCACCTACGGTCCCGCCAGCCCGGCCACCTACCTCAAGTCGCTGGTCCCACAGGGCGCGTTGGCGACCAACTATTACGCCACCGGACACGCCAGTCTGGACAACTACATCGCCATGACCAGCGGGCAGCCGGACCAACCGGTCACCGGCTCCGACTGCGCCACCGTCAACCTCTACACCTGCGTCCAGGGCCAGCAGGCCATGTCGAACGGCGCCAACGTCGGCGACCAGCTGGAGGCCGCCGGCCTCGGCTGGAAGCAGTACGCCGACGGGATCAGCACGAGCTGCCTGCACGCCTCCTACAGCCCCACGGCGGGTACCGACCCGTACCAGGGCGCCGGGGCGAGTCCTCCGCCCGCCGGCCCCAACTACGCCGACCGGCACGTGCCGTTCCTCTACTACTCCGACGTAGTCGGCAACGACGCCCGCTGCCAGGCCCACGACGTGCCGTACTCCCAGCTGAGCACCGACATCACCAACGACACGGTTCCCGCCTACTCGTTCGTCACGCCCGACACCTGCAACGACGGGCACGACAATCCCTGTGCAGGCAAGACGACCGGGGGCCTGACCGCAGCCGATGCCTGGCTCTCAGCGAACATCCCCTCCCTCCTCAGCTACCTCCAGGCCCACAATGGTCTGCTGGTCATCACGACAGACGAGGCTTCGACCAGCGACACGACCGGCTGTTGCCACGGTGGTCCCGGCGGAGGCCCGGGCTTCGGCGGACGAGTCGGACTGTTGGCCCTCGGCCCGGGGGTCAAGGCCGGACAGACCATCTCGACCGCGTACGACCACGCGTCACTGCTGCGCACCGTGGAGGACTCCTTCGGCATCAGCAGCTATCTGAACAACGCGTCGGCTTCGGTCGGCATGCGCGACCTCTTCGGCTGATCGGCGCACCTACAGCTGGAGGGATTTCACCTCCAGGTACTCCTCCAGGCCGAAGTGGCCGAGCTCCCGGCCGTTCCCCGACTGCTTGTAACCCCCGAACGGCGCCAGGGGGTTGAAGCTGCCCCCGTTGACCTCGACCTGACCGGTCCGGAGCCGGCGGGCGACCTCCTTGGCCCGCTCGGCGTCGCCCGCCCAGACACCGCCTGCCAAGCCGTAGAGGGAGTCGTTGGCGATGTTGACGGCCTCCTCCTCCGTGTCGTACGGGAGGATGGCCAGCACCGGCCCGAAGATCTCCTCCTGGGCGATCGTCATTCCTGGCCGAACGTCGGAGAAGACCGTCGGTCGCACAAAGTAGCCCCGCTCCTGTCCCTCGGGCGCCTCGGCGCCGCCGGTGAGGAGTCGAGCCCCTTCGTCGAGGCCCTTCTTGATGTACCCACGCACCCGCTCCCGCTGGGCAGCGGAGACGAGCGGTCCGAGACGCGATCCGTCGGCAAACGGGTCGCCGGGCGTGTACGTCTCGGCGGCTTTCACCGCCAGGTCCTCCACCTCGGCCAGGCGCGAGCGGGGGACGATCATGCGGGTGAGGGCGCTGCACGTCTGGCCCGAGTTGAGGAAGCACGCCCCGACGCCAGCGGGCACGGCCTGCTGCAGATCGGCGTCATCGAGGATCACGTTGGGCGACTTGCCGCCCAGCTCGAGGGCTATCCGCTTGACGGTGCCCGAGGCCAGCTCGCTGACGCGCTTGCCTGCCCGGGTCGATCCCGTGAACGAGACCATGTCGATGTCAGGATTCGATGCGATCGCCTCGCCCACCACCGGACCGGTCCCGCTCACCAGGTTGAACACGCCCGCCGGGAGACCCACCTCGTCGATGATCTCGGCGAGGATGAACGCGTTGAGGGGTGCCACCTCGCTGGGCTTGAGAACGATGGTGCAACCGGCCGCCAGCGCCGGCGCGACCTTGGCCGCGATCTGGTGCAGGGGATAGTTCCACGGGGTGATGGCCCCCACCACGCCGATCGGCTCCCTGACGACGAGCGAGTTGCCGATCTGCTCCTCGAAGCTGAACTCGGTCGCCAGCTGGGCCATCGACCCGAAGCTCAACGTCGGCAGACCGGCCTGGATGATCATCGACAGGTTGATCGGCATGCCGACCTCGCTGGCGATGTCGTTGGCGATGTCGGCCATGCGGGCCTGGAGGCCCTCCTGGATCCGAGACAGGTACTTCGAGCGCTCCTCCGCCGAGGTCTGCGACCACGACGGGAAGGCCGCCTTCGCCGCCTTGGCGGCGCGGTCGACATCCTCGGGCGTCCCTTCGGGGATCGTGCCCATGACCTCTTCGGTGGTCGAGTTGGTCACGTCGATCGTCCCCTTGCCGGCCGAGGGCACCCACGCCCCGTCGACATAGATCTTGTCCCGGATCTGCATGGCGCCTCCCTGGGCCGCGGCCCGCATCGACCGGCCATTCGAGTGTCGCCCACCTTAGGCCGCTTCGATCAGGCCGGCCTTCCGGGCCGGCCTCGCCGCTTCGCGCCGGCGGCTGCTTCCATCAGGCCGGCCTTCCGGGCCGGCCTAGCCGGACGAGCTGCACAGCACCGTCAGGCACGACTGACCCCCGGGCTGTGAGCTCGAGCCCGGCGGCGGCCCCGAGCCGCCCGAGGAGGGAGGCGACGACGAGGAGGGCGGCGGCCCCGCAGCGCTCTCTGAGCTGCCCGGGCTCGACGCGAAGAACAGAGGGATCAGCTGCCGCAGCTGGTCCGGCCCTGGCCGCGGCGCCAGCTGGCTGAAGTCGGCGTTGGGGCCCACCTGCCAGAACGAGAAGGTCTCGGCGTAGTCCCCCGCGGGCGACGAGAAGTCGTCGCAACCGTCGCAGCCGAACCAGGGCGCCGACGTCGACGCGCCGCGCAGGTGCAGCCACTCCCGCCGGCGCTCGGGCGTGTTGTAGGCCACGTCCGCAGCGTGACCGATCTCGTGGGCGATCACGTGGGCGACTGTCTGCTTCGACTCCCCATTCCGCAGGTAGATCTCGATCCGGTGCTCGTCGAAGATCGTCTGGCCCATCAGATCCGGTCGCGCCCCGAGGAACACGATCTGGTACCCCAACTGCTGCCAGGGATACGAGATCTGCGACAGGGCGGCGGCGCCGATGGGCGGCGGTGGCGGGGTGGGCGGGGTCGGGCGAACCAGGGGCGCGCCCGGGGGTGGAGGCGGTGCCGGCGACGACGAGGGGTTCGGGTCCGGCGCCATGATGATCGGTCCGCCGGGATCGATCGAGACGGGCGTCCTGTCGACCGCGTGGGCGGGGCGGGCAGCATGGGTCGACGCGGCCCCGATCGACAGCAACGCGCCAGCAGTTCCGCCACCCAGCGCGGCGCTGGCGGCCACGGTGCCGATGAGGACCCGGCGCGTCAGCCTGGGCGTCCACAGCCGGGCCTTGGCCAGGCGCCCCTTCCCCATCCCCTCACCTCCCCAGCTGCCGGGCCGCCCCGCCTGCGAGCTGTGCCTTCGGTGGGGACGACCGGCCCTCTGAGATTAGCCCAACGAGGTCGCCAGGCGCGCCGTCCTCCCTGGTCAGTGGGCTTCCGGGGGGCGACGGACGTGCCACCCACCCGCCTGTCACCCCCCAGACGCTCGGAGAGCCCGACGGTAGAGTCGAGGGGCGAGAACCCGCGCCACCGGAGCCAGCCTGGCCACCCGGGTGACGTCGATCTCGAGACGCGATCGGCCGACGCCGTCGAGGAGGGCGCGCGACACCTGCTCCTCGGTGCGTCGCACCGATCGAGGGGGCAGCGGCATGCCGGCGTCCACCGCAGCGCGACCCATCGCCGTAGGCACCCAACCCGGGTAGAGGACGTGAAGGTGCACTCCCCTGGCCTCTCCCTCGTACGAGAGGCCTTCGGTGAACGCGCTCAGCGCCGCTTTGGAGGCGGAGTAGGCGGGCTCGCCGGGTGCCGGGGCCCGGGCGGCGTCCGACGAGACGTTGACGATCGAGCCGTGGCCGCGCTCGAGCATGCCGGGCAGCACGGCCAGGGTGCCGGCGACGGCGGCGAAGTAGTTGGTCTCCATCAGCCGGCGGTGCCGATCGAGCGGGTCCCCTTCGGTCGCCTCCTCGCCCACCCCGGCGTTGTTCACCAGCAGGTCGATCCGACCGTGCTGCTGCTCCAGCTCGCCCAGGAGGGCGGCGTAGCCGGACGCATCGCTGACATCGCAGACGCGGTAGGTGGACCCGGACGTGCTCCGCTGCATCTCGGCGGCCACGGCCCGCAGCGGTTCCTCCCGCCGGGCCAGGGCGGTCACGACCGCGCCCGCCGCCGCCAGGTCGAGCGCCATCCTGCGTCCGAGGCCGGCGGAGGCGCCGGTCACCACGGCGAAGGACCCAGGTCTGATCGGCATCCCCGTTTCATGGCCTATCGGCAGGGCGGTTGTCAATCCGACACTGATCACCCCGAACCTCCCCGTCGGCCGTTAGCGTCGGCGGGCATGAGATGGGCGGCCCGGCTGGCCTACCAGCTGTTGCGGTTGACGTGGCTCATCCGCCGGCCCGTGACCCTCGGGGTCAAGGCCATGCTGATTGCGGACGACGACATCGTCCTCGTGCAGCACACCTATCAGCCGGGATGGCTGCTGCCAGGCGGCGGCATCAAAAGGGGCGAGACCCCGGAAGAGGCGGTGCGCCGCGAGTGCGCGGAAGAGCTCGGCGCCACCATCGGACCTATGGAGCTGTTCTGCGTGTGCAGTCGCTTTCGCGACGGGAAGAGCGATCACATCACCGTCTTCGTCTGCCGCTCCTTCACCTTGGGCAAGAAGCGCGACCTCGAGATCGAGGCGTGTCAGCTCTTCCCGCTCGCCGCGCTTCCGCCTGACGCCTCGGCGGGCACCCGCCGGCGTATACGGGAGCTGATGGACGGCGATGGGTGCGGCGCCCGCAGGTGGTAGGCGACAGGTGTCCGACCCGAGCGCGACGGCCACGTCCGACGGCGAGCACCGCGACCTGGTTGCCGTCGTGCTGGCCGCAGGCGCCGGCCGTCGCCTGCGGCCGCTGAGCGACGTACGACCGAAAGCCTTGTGCCCGGTGAACAACGTCGCCCTCGTCGACCTCGCGCTCGAGCGGGCCGAGACCGTCGCGACCGAGATCGCGGTCAACGTCCACTACGGCCGGGAGCTGATGGAGCAGCACCTGGCCGGGAGAGTCCACCTCTCGCTCGAAGAGCCCGAGGCCCTCGGCACAGCGGGCGCCCTCGGTCTGCTGCGGGGCTGGATCGCCGGCCGCCCGGTGCTCGTGGTGAGCTCGGACGTCTGGCCGCGGTACCACCTCTCCGAGCTCGTCGAGGGCTGGGACGGGGCCCGGGCACGACTCCTCATGGTGGCGGGCGGCGACGGGCGGGGCTTCGGCCCCCTCACCTACGCGGGAGCGGCCCTGATGCCCTGGTCGGCGGTGGCTGGGCTCGAGCCAGAGCCGTCCGGCCTCTACGAGGCGTCGTGGCGGTCGCTCGACGCGGCCGGCCAGCTCGATCTGGTCACCACCGCCCACCCGTTCCTGGACTGCGGCACGCTGGGCGACTACCTGGCTGCCAACCTGGCCGCGTCGGGCGGGCGGAGCGTGATCGGGCCCGGTGCGATCGTGCACGGCGAGGTCGTTCGCTCGGTCGTCTGGCCTGATGGCATCGTGCGCGCTGGTGAACGACTGATCGACTCGATCAGGGTGGGTGCCGACCTGACCGTGACACCGAACAGGTCATGACGCGGTAGCCCTGGCCGGGGTGCACGCCCCGCATTGCCCAGCCCGGCTACGGTGCGGGCCGTAGGATATATGGCGAACGTGTTACGACCCTCGGCGGTACCGCGCGCCCCAGCTGAGGGCGGCCTGTGGGCCGATTCGGCGCGCCCCGGCACGGCGCTCGCTGGCCTCGTGGCGTCGGCACGGCGGGTGTCGCGCCACCAACTGGCGGTGCCGGGCGCGGTCGGGTTCCTCGGCACCTTCCTGGCGTCGATCGCGGCCACGCACCCCGGAGGGATGTTCCTGGTCCGATCGGACCCGTGGTTCTTCCGGATCCCGCCGTTCTCAGGCGCCTCACAGAATCCGTCGCTGGTCGCGTTCTACTTCGGCGTCGTCCTCCTCGTCGGGGCGTGGCTCGCCGTGGTCCGCGCCACCCGGTCCGCTGACGGGCCGACCACCGGCCCGGTCATCGTCGTGATGGCCATCTGGGCCCTCCCGCTGCTCGTCGGTCCACCCCTGTTCAGCGGGGACGTGTTCGTGTATGCCGCCGACGGCCAGCTCGTGAGCCACGGCCTGAACCCGTACAGCATGACGGCATACGCGTTGGGGCCGAGCCCGTTTCGGAGCGCCGCCCATGGAGTGTGGCTCCACACCGTGTCCCCCTACGGCCCGCTCTTCCTCCGGATGGCCGGGGTGGCAGCCACCATCGGTGCACACACGGTCGTGGGCGCGGTGATCGCCTTCAGGGTCCTCGCCTGTGCCGGCCTGGCCCTGGCAGGGGTCTCGCTCACCGCCATCGCCCGCCGCCACGGCCAACGGCCCGCGCACGTGTTGGCGCTGGCCCTGCTGAGCCCGCTTACCCTGCTCCATCTGATCAGCGCTGGCCACAACGACGCCATCATGGTTGGACTGCTCGCGGCCGGCGTTGCCCTCGCCACCTCCGGACGACCCTTGGCCGGGATCGTGCTGTGCACCCTGGCCGCCGCCGTCAAGCTGCCGGCGGGCGTCGCCATCGTGTTCATCGGGTGGGAGATGGTCCGAGACCTTCCGTCGGTCCGGGCCCGGGCCGTCGTCCTGGCGAAGGGTGGGGTCGCAGCCCTGGGCACCATCGTCGTCGCCACGGCCGCCTCCGGGCTGGGTTGGGGATGGCTGGGTGCGCTCGGCGTACCGGGGACGGCCTCACCGCGCCTGGCGGTGGCGAACGACCTGGCCTTCGGCTTCGATCACTATCTCGGTCTCTCGTTCCTCACCGCGCTGCACCTGTGGCGAGACCTCGCCATGTTGGTTGCCCTCGCCGCCGTCGCCTACCTCGTGCTCCGGAGTCCGCGGGGCCGATGGATCCCCGCTCTTGGCGCCGCCCTGATCGTGGTCGCCGTCCTCGGACCAACCTTCTACCCCTGGTACCTCACGTGGGGGCTCATGCTCGTGGCCGCGACCGCCGCCGACCGATGGGAGCGGGCGATCATCTGGGCGAGCGTCATACCGACCTTTGCCGTGGCTCCCGGCGGTGAGGGCTGGCTGGACCAGCTGGCGACCAAGCTGGCCGGGACCTGGGTCGCCCGATCTATCGTCGGCGCCGTCGTCGCCGTCGCCGCCTTCACGGTGCACCGGCCCGGGTGGATCGCCAACTTCTTCCGGACAGACCGGCGCGAGCCCGACAAGCACGACCTGGTCGGCGTCAGCGCTGCTCGCCATCCCGAGCCGGCGCCGATGTCGGCGACGTCGGACGGCGCCAGCCGCGGCGGACTCCGGGGACCACCCCCATCGGCCATCGACATCACCGCGGCCCCCAACGGACCGCGCCGACACGACGAGGACGAAGACGAGAACGAAGAGGTCGTGTCCTAGGAGCGGGCACTCCTCAGTCGTTCGCCGTCAGGATCACGGCAGGATCAGGTGGAGGTCGCCGAGCTCGTGCCACAGATACGCGCCGTCGAGCGCGGCCCGGTAGGCGGACTGCAGGGCGAACGGCTCGGCGATGGCCTGGAGGATCAGCAGGTGGCTGGCCCGCGGCTCGTGCCAGCCGGTCAGCAGGCCGTCGACGGCGCGTACAGGCCGGTCCGGCGTCACGATCGTCTCCGTCCACCCGACGCCCTCGTGCACGAGACCGTCGTCGTCGACGACGGTCTCGAGGGCACGCACGACCGTCGTGCCCACGGCCACGACGCAGCCACCCGAGGCGCGGGTGTCGTTGACCCGACGGGCCGTGGCCGCCGGCACCCGATACCACTCCGGCGGGGGCGGCTCGCCGACCTCGAGCGATGACACGCCCGCGTGGAGCACGAGGGGGCTCACGGCGATGCCCCTGGCCACGAGGGCGGTGATGATGTCGGCGGTGAAGGCTCGACCCGCGCTCGGCATCTCCGCGCTGCCGAGTTCGGTCGCGTAGACGGTCTGGTAGGTCGCGAGGGGCCAGTCGCCGGGCGCGTGGCCATACCGGATGGGTCGACCGTGGGCTTGCACGAACGCCAGGTCGCCGATCGGCAGCTCCAGGGTGACGACCCACAGACGGGCAGAGCCCCGCCAGCGGGTCACGAGTCGCACCGATCCCCCCGCCGGTAGCGACACCACGTCGCCGTCCCGTCCCCCGGGCTCGGGAAGGCTCGCCGGCCAGGCCGGTCGGCGCAGCTCGGCGAGCCACTCGCCGCCCGGCAGCCGTCCTGAGAGGTGCACGTCGACCCCGCTGCCGTCGAGTCGTCCCGCCAGCGCCGCCGGCAGCGTGCCCGACGTGTTGATCACCAGCAGGTCGCCGGCCTCGAGCAGTGTCGGCAGGCCACTGAAGCAGGCGTGCGCCGGTTCGGCCGCTCCCTTCGACACGAGCAGGCGCACGTCGTCCCGCCCCCGCCCACGAACCTCTGGCGGCTCACGCGCCTCGAGCGCCGGAGGAAGGTCGAAATCCAACGACGCCGTCGCCGTCGTCATGTCCCCACCAACTCGCTCCGCGCCGCCGCGTCGTCGCTGACCGCATCGACGCGGTACCGGCCGCTCGGCGTGCCCTGGCCCAGCAGGGCGAGCAGACCGGGAACGCTCGCTTCGGGGAGCGGACGGTCCGATATGTCCTCGCCAGGGAACGCCGCCTGGTGAAGGTCGGTCCGCATGTCGCCCGGATCGACCCACAGCACCGGCAGCTCGGGATGCTCCGCAGCGAGCACGTTGCTGAGCTGCTCGAGGGCTGCCTTCGACGATCCGTAGCCTCCCCAGCCGGCGTAGGGTTCACCGGCGGCGTCCGAGGTCACGTTCAGGATACGACCGCCCGTCGCTTCGAGGAGCGGTAGGGCCAGCTGCACGAGCCGCAGCGGCGCCACGACGTTGACCTCGTAGACGCGCCTGAGCTCATCCAGTGGGTAGTGGGCGAGCGCCGGCTGGGGGCTCGGTCCGAGCACGCTGGCGTTGTTGACGAGCAGGTCGAGTCGGCCGAGTCGAGCGGCCGCGGCCACGAGGCGGCTCCGGTGATCCTCGTCGGCCACGTCGCCGATGATGGTGACCACCGTCGTGCGCCGTCCCAGCTCGGCGCCGGCCCGAGTCAGCGACTCACCGCCCCTGGCGTCCAGCACGAGACGCCAACCGTGGTTGGCCAGAGCGCGAGCGAGGGCGAACCCAAGTCCTTTCGAGGCACCGGTGATGATGGCGACCCGTTCGCCACGAGATGTCGTTGTCTCAGTCATGAAGCCGAACCTACGGATGGAAAGGCTCTGCGTCATCGGGCGCACGGCCCAGCTGGACCCGGTAATTGGTCCTAGGACTGCGGGCTGAGTGAGCGGCCGCCGTCGAGCGCTGCTACGGCGCCGTGGGGCCCGAGCCAGCGTTTGGATCCACCAGCCCCACGCGGACCGCGTAAAGGGCCGCCTGGGTCCGGTCGGCCACCCCGAGCTTGCTCAGGACGTGGCTGACGTGGGTCTTCACCGTCTTCTCGGCGATCGACAGCTCGCGGGCGATCTGCTTGTTGGCCAGGCCCCGACCGACGAGGGCCAGCACCTCGCGCTCCCGGTCCGTGAGGGCCACGGGACCGGCGCCCGATCGCCCCGCGGCGTACTCGCGCAGCAGGCGGGCCGCTGGCCGCGAGCTCAAGGCCGCTTCACCCCTCGCCACGGCGCGTATGCCCTCGGCCAGCTCGGCCGGCGCCACGTCCTTGAGGAGGTAGCCGGCGGCGCCCGCCTGGACGGCGGCCAGCAGCTTGTCGTCATCGGGGAAGCTGGTGAGCACCAGCACCTTGGTGCCCGGGTGCTCCTCGGTCAGGCGGGCGACGGCGGCGACGCCGTCGATGCCGGGCATGACCAGGTCGAGCAGGACGACGTCGGGAGCCAGCGACCGGACCGCCGCCAGGGCCTCGGTGCCGTCACCCGCCTCTCCCACGACGGCGATCCCGTCCTGGACTGCCAGGAAGGTGCGCAGCCCCTCTCGGACCACCGGATGGTCGTCGACGATCACCACCCGGACCTCAGGCGTCAACCGGCACCTCGGCTCGGATGGTCGACCCCCCGCCCGGAACAGACTCCAGCACCAGCGTTCCGCCCAGGGCGCCAGCCCGCTCCTCCATCGATGTGAGGCCGAGGTGACGGGCCCGGAGACCGGACGACCCCGGATCGAAGCCCACGCCGTCGTCGCTGACCACGACCACCAACCGCCTCGCTGTCATCTCGACGGTGACATCCACGGCGCTCGGGCGGGCGTGGCGCACGGCATTGCCCAGGGCCTCCTGCACGATGCGGAACACCTCCCGCTCCGTGCGGGGCCGAATCCGACGTTCGCCGGTCGCGGTGAGCCCGATGGGAACCCGGTGCACGCGTCGCAGGATCTCGATGTGCTTGCGCAGGGCCGGCACGAGCCCGTCGCTGGCGAGCTCGGGAGGGCGCAGCTCGAAGATCATCGAGCGCATCTCCTCCAGCGCCTGGCGGGCCAGCTCCTGGGACCGACGCAGCTGCTCCGCCGCCTCGGCGTGCTCGCTGCCCAGCATGGTCAGCCCGGTCTCGGACAACAGGACAGAGGTGAAGAGTGTCTGGGTCACCGAGTCGTGCAGCTCCCGGGCCAGGCGGTTGCGCTCCTCGACGACCCCGAGCTCGAGCCGCTCCTCGTGGAGTCGGACGTTCTCCAATGCCAACGCGACCCGCGTCGCGAACCCCTGGATCAGCTCCTGGTCGAGCTCGTCGAAGCAGCCGCCCTCGATCTTGTCCGCCAGGTAGAAGGCCCCGATGACCCGTCCCTCGAGCTCCACGGGGACGCCAAGGAACGTTCCCATTCGGGGATGGGCGGCGGGCCACCATTCGAAGCGGGGGTCGGACTGGATGTCGTCACTGCGGTAGGCCTTGCCGTCCTGGAGGATGGCGCCCAGCAGCCCGTGCGTCCTCGGCAGGGGCCCGATGGCAGCCACCGCCTCGTCGCTCAGGCCCGAGGTCACGAACTGGGCGAACTCACCCTCGTCGTCGGGGATGCCGATGGCGGCGTAGCGCGCGCCGACCAGGCCTCGGGCCGCCTCCGCCAGCCGCTCCAGCCGGCCCTCTGCGCCGAGGTCGACACCGAGCGAGAGCACGGCGTCGTCCACCGACCGGGAATTGAAGTCCCCCCGCACGGCGCCGCTACCTCCGCAGCAGCCGTCCCGGCCGCGCGTCCTCCAGGTCGACCCCGCCGGCCCGCGTTGGGGTGCCACCGACCCAGACGTGATCGATGCCCACGCTGTCGACGACCAACCGGTCGGCACCGCCCGGAAGGTCCCACGTGCGGGTCGGCTCGGTCGTGCCCACCAGCTCGGGGTCGAACGCCACCAGGTCGGCCGCGTACCCCTCGCGGACCAGGCCCCGCCCGCCGAATCGGAACACCTCGGCCGGATGGCCGGTGAGCCGCCAGACGGCCTCTTCCAGCGACAGGGTCTGTCGTTGGCGCCACCAGTAACCGAGCAGGTGGGTCGAGAAGCAGGCGTCGCAGAGCTGGCTGGCGTGCGCCCCCGCGTCCGACAGGCCAAGCACGGTCCGCTTGTCCCGCAACAGGTCGGCCACCTCGACCTCGTCGTCGTTGAGCAGCACCACCTGGAACCGCGTCCGCAGACCCTCCTCCAGCGACAGATCGACGAGCACGTCGAAGGGCTCGACACCACGCTCCTCGGCGACTTCCGCCACGGTGCGACCTCGCAGTGCCTGATGACACTCGGTCTCCTCGATCGACATCTTGGCCCACCGTCTCGCCCAGGCCTGGTTCACCTCCGGACGGGCCCGCTCCCGCCACGCCGGGTCGGCGTACACGCCGGGCCGCTCGGCGCGCGGTACGGCCAGCACGTCCTTCATCGACGGGAGCATGGCGATGGGAAAGGGGTCCTCCAGCGCCACCTGCATGACCAGCGGACGGCACGCGATCTGCGGCCACACCTCGCCCCCCAACGTGGCGGTCTGCTCCGCCAGGGCCGTGGCCGTTCCCCGCGCACCAAAGCCCGTGAGCAGCGCCGTCCACGTCACCGGCAACCCCAGCCGGGTGGAGAGGGTGGCGAACTCGTCGAGGAACAGTCCGGGACCGGGCGTGATCTGGACGAGGCCCTTGCCCGCCTCGCGCAGCGCGTCGGCGATACGGAAGACCTCGTCGACCTCGGCCAGGCGGCTCGGCACGGGTCGGCCCCCGGCCCCTGCGTGCGTCGGTGACCGCGACGTGGCGAACCCGAGGGCACCCGCGGTCATCGCCTCGAGCACCATCCGGCGCATGGCCTCGACCTCGTCGTCGGTCGCGGGTCGCTCGACGGCCTCGTCTCCCATGGCGTAGAGACGGAGGGGCGTGTGACCGATGAACGCGCCCACGTTGATCCGCTTCGGGATGCGGTCGAGCGTGTCGAGGTACTCCGGGAACGTCTCGAACCCCCAGGGGATGCCAGCCTCCAGCGCCTCGGCCGACATCCCTTCCACGTTCTCGAGCGTGTGAGCGATCGTCGACCGGTGCTCGGGTCGAGTGGGGGCGATCCCGAAACCGCAGTTGCCCATGGCCACCGTCGTCACCCCGTGCCAGCAGGAAGGAGTGAGATCGGGGTCCCACAGGATCTGGGCGTCGTAGTGGGTGTGGATGTCGATGAAGCCCGGCGCCAGGACGAGCCCCGACAGGTCCACCTCCTCAGCATCCGAGACGTCATCGGGAGCGCCATCGACCGACACGATCCGATCACCATCGATCACCACGTCGGCCCTACGGCCCGGCCCACCTGACCCGTCGACCACCAGCGCTCCCCGCAGCGCGTAGCTCATACGACCTCCTCCGATCACCGCCGAGTCTCGCCACCGGAGCCGCCAACGTCAACGAGTGGCGACCAGCATGCCTCCAGCGGGCCGCCCCGGGTCGAGCCATCCACGCCCTCCGTGACCTCCGGTCCTACGCTTTGGCCGTGAAGGGTGACCGGGTCGAGATCCTCGTGGACGTCGGCGGCGGCGTGCGCCAGTTCGACGTGCGAGCGACGAAGGCGGGCCGGCGGATCGAGGTGTCCACCGCCCGGGGCGTGATGGAGGTGACCGAGGTGACCCGGTCGGGGCAGCCGGTGCGCACCGCCCGCTTCATGTCGACCCGGGTGGTCAGCGTCGTGGAGCATCCGGCCGCCGACAACTAGGCGTCTCGAACCCGCTCCGCCGCACTGTGGTGCGGTTGGGTCAAATGTCGGAATTGTCGAGATGACGGCAGGATTCGCCCTGGGGTGGGCCGAACCACTCTTCCCATGTCGCGGAGAGTGCGTTGGTTCGTCGCGCCGGAGAACGGATGAGCCGACCTCGGCTCCAGGACGAACGGCCGACAGCAGTCCCGCTGACGCAGCCGCCATCGCCGCCTGGTCCCGCCGAGCTCGCGGAACGCGCCACCTCCTCACCCCTTCTCATCGTCCGGCTCCTAGCCCGGACGGCATTCGCCCTCGATGCCGCGTTGCAGCCCCGCTGGCGCCGGGTGCATCACCAGCTCGACCGACTCTGGCCACGGGCCCGCTCCCGCAGGGACGACCGACCAAATGGTTTTCCCTGGGGGCAACCTCCACCGGTCCTGGCGACCCTCGTCCTGAGCACCTCGCTGGTGACGGTGCTCGCTGCCGCCGGGATCGCACTGGGCCTCGTCCCCGGCCACGGATCCGGAGGACCAGCGAACGCCGGCGCGTTCGCTGTCTCGGCCACAGGGCACGGGCCGGACGAGCGCCTGACGCGACGCGCACCAACACACGTCGTGGTGGTACCTCCCGCCCCTCCGGCGACGGACTCGCTCTCCGGCGCACCGCCCCCTCTGCCTGCCGCGCCCGGACCGCCCGTGGCCGCAGTGCAGCCGGCGCCGGCCCCCGCTGGTCTCATCTGGCCCGTCCACGGTCCCGTGGCCCAGGAGTTCGGCCACAACGGTCATCCCGGGATCGATATCGACGCGCCGTACGGCACGCCAATCCACGCCGCTGGCAACGGTGTCGTCACCTGGGCCGATTGGCAGGGCGGCTACGGCAACTTCGTGCTGATCGACCACGGCAGCGGGCTCGTGACCGGCTACGGGCACCAGTCGCGTATCGCGGTGACCCGCGGCCAGAAGGTGAGCCAGGGGGATGTCATCGGGTACGAAGGGTCGACGGGGTACTCCACTGGTCCCCACGTGCACTTCGAGGTGCGCATCAACAACGTGCCCCACAACCCGCGTCTGTACGTACCCGGCAACCCGTAGGTCGTCAGCCGGCGGCGCGACGGCCAGCCCCGAGCTAAGGTGACGCTGACGTCAGCGATCAGGGGAGGAGGTCCATGCCGTCGTCCAGCGCCCAGCAGGCCTTCGATCGGACCGTCGGCGGCACGCGGGATCCATGGACCCGATTGGCCACCCTGCGCCGAGACGACGGGGTTGTCGAGGGCGACATCGTCCCCGACGCTGGCGCGGGCACAGACAGAAGCGGCCGACGGTTCGCGGTCCTCCGCTACGACGACTGCGCTGGCGTCCTCCGGGACAGCGTGACCTTCTCGTCGCGGGTCTACGAGAGGGTGATGGGCCCCGTCATGGGGCACACGATCCTCGAGATGGACGACCCCGAGCACGGTCGATTCCGAAGACTGGCGGGTCACGCCTTCCGCCACAAGGCGCTGGAGCGATGGGAGTCGGAGCTCGTCGAGCCCCTCGCCCAGGAGACCATCGCTGCGTTCGCCGGGCGTGGTCACGCCGAGCTGGTGCGGGAGCTCACGTTCCCGTTCCCCGTCCAGGTCATCGCCCGCATCCTCGGTCTGCCCCGAGGCGACTACCCGATGTTCCAGGAGCTCGCGTTCACGCTCACCAGCGTGGGCGCGGGATACCGAGCCAGCCGCCAGGCTTCCGATCAGCTCGGCGCGTACCTCTTGCCGATTGTCCGCGATCGGCGCGCCCGCCCGGCGGACGACCTCATCAGCGAGCTGGCAGCGGCCGAGATGGATGGCGAGGCGCTCTGCGACGAGGAGATCGTCTCCTACCTCCGGCTCCTCCTCCCGGCTGGGTCCGAGACCACCTACTGCTCGATCGGCAACCTCCTCTTCGCCCTGCTCACCCATCGGGACCAGCTCGAGGACGTACGCGGCGACAGCGCGCTCATGCCCCGAGCGATCGAAGAGCTGTTCCGCTGGGAGCCGGCCATCCCCTTCATCCCTCGTGTAGCCACCCGTGACGTCAGCATCGCCGAGGTCCCCATCCCAGCCGGTGCCCGTGTGACGGTGTGCCTCGGCTCGGCGAACCGGGACGAGACCCGATTCATCGAGCCCGACCGATTCGACATCCATCGGCCAGAGCAGCAGCAGCTCGCCTTCGCCTCCGGGCCTCACATGTGCCTGGGGATGCACCTGGCCCGCATGGAGATGCGAGTCGTGCTCGCCGCGATTCTGGACCGTCTACCCGACATCGAGTTGGCACCCGGTCCAGACGGATCGGATACCGCTGACCCGCATATTCATGGCCTCGGATTCCGCAAGCCCACCAGCGTCCCGGTGCGGTTCACGCCTCAGCCATAGAGCGCGAACGGCGCCCATCCCCTCGTAACATACGCGGCAATTCGGGCGCGGCAAAACAACGACCATAGACGCAGACGACCCGTTGTGTTACAACGATGAAAGAACGGCGGGCTCGGCGGAGTCCTATAACAAAAGAGGGGGGAGCAACTATGCCGAACATTCGGCATATCGCGGGCGCGCTGACGCTCGCATCGGGGAGTGTTTCGCTGGGGTTGTTTGCAGCCACGGCGTCGGCTCAGGCAGCGGGTACTGGTGGCACAGCTGTCGGAGCCGCTTCCGCAGGTAGTGGCCAGGCCTCGGCGATCGGTGCCGCCACGACAGGGCCCGAAACAACGCCGGGAGGGCCTGGAACAATTCCGGCAGGGCCGGCCCCAGGTGCTCTGCGATCGCCGGCGCCCACCGGCGGTGGCGGGGGCGGCAACTTCTCGAACAACACCGTGCAGGTCATCGCCGGCAACCACACCGGGACATGCTCGCCGGTCGTCGGTCAGCAGGTGAGCGGCGCCAATACCGCTCAGGCCGCCGTCACCAACAACAGTGGCAACGCGAACGACAGCCCATCCGTCAACAATGGCGACGCGTCCGGCAACGGCAGGGGTACCGGTGGCACCGAGAACCACAACATCACAGCGATCAACCAGAATGTGTCGGTCAGCTGCTTCAACAACACCACGCCCCAGACCGTGACCAAGACGGTCGTGGTGCCGCAGACCGTGACCAAGACGGTCGTGGTGCCGCAGACCAACACGGTCGTGCAGCAGGTCCAGCAGGCCCCGGTGGCCTCGGCCGTCACCACGACGGCGCACTTCACCGGCTAGCACTACCAGTCGAAGTACGGAACAGAGGGCCGCACGCCATAGGTGTGCGGCCCTCTGTACCATTGCTCCAGGAACGAGGGGGGAGGGTTCCGCCAATGTCACGGACCAGGTCGACGATGACGTTCGTCGCAGCGGTTGCCGCCATTGCCGTTAGTGCCCTGGCCGCTGGCTGCGGCAATAGCAGCGACGCCGCGCAAGCAAAGGCCGCCCTGAGAGCATCGGCGTCGACCAAGGCGCACCCCACGGCGGTGTCGCGACAGGCGACGCCCGCGGGCCCGCAGTTCCCCGCCTACACGGCCACCGCTCAGGGTCCACAGATCGACGTCCACAGCGCCCCGAACGGGCCGACCACGCTCACCCTGAACAGCCCGCTGCCTGAGGGCACACCGCTCACCCTTCTCCTCACGCCGAGCATCGCTCAGACGGCGGGGGGCTGGCTCCAGGTGTTCCTACCGACCAAGCCCAACGGCAGCACCGGCTGGATTCCCGCGAGCGAGGTGAAGGTGCAGGGCGACCCCTACCGGCTGGTCGTCACCCAGTCGACGCACCAGCTGAGTATGTACAACCTCGACAACCTCGTGCGCTCCTACCCGATCGCGGTGGGCGCACCGGAGACACCCACGCCCCTCGGCACCTACTACATCACCGAGCTGCTCAAGACCACCAACCCCGACGTCTACGGTGACTACGCCTACGGCCTGTCGGGCCACTCCCCGACCCTCACCGACTTCGATGGCTACGACGCCGAGATCGGCCTTCACGGCACCGGCGATCCATCCAGCATCGGCCAGAGCGTCAGCCACGGCTGCGTGCGGCTCAACAACGCCGACGTCGACGCCCTCGTTCCCCTGCTCCCCCTCGGCACGCCGGTCGAGATCCGGGCCTGAGCAGCGGTCGCGCTAGCGCCGGCGGGTCTTCCTCGCCGGCCCGGCGACCCGTTTGGTCTTGGTCGCCTTGGCGGTCTTGGTCGCCTTGGCGGTCTTGGTCGACTTCGCTGCCCGAGCCGCCCGAGCCGGCTTCGCCGGTGCCCTGGCGCCGACCCGCCGGCTCACTCTCCCGGCAAGGCCCTCGAGGCACTGCGCCCACGTGCGCTCGCCTACCGCCCACAGCCACAGCTCGTAGTCGTAGCCGCGGAGGATCGCCGACAGCGCGGCTCGATCCACACCTTGCCCGGCGAGCGCGGGACCCCACGCCTTCCACAGCGGTGTGACGATGAGCCGACCCGAGGCGATCTTCGCCCGCACCGCATCCGGCTCGCTCGTCACGCGAGCCCGCAGTCCGACCGGCTCGGCGAGCCCCGGCAGCTCCACGAGGCTCAGCGCTCTCGAAAGACGGGAGCCCGGTCGGTGTCCGCATACGACCGGAGGTGCTCCTCGAAGTCGACGAACAGCGACCCATCAGGGTCGAAGGGCCTCGAGAGCGTCTGGAGAGCGATCTTCTTGTCGAAGCCGCTCAGCTTGTGGAGCGGCTCGACCGCGTCGAGGCCCCGAACCTCCAGCCGGTCTCTCGCCAGCTCGAAGGCCGTGCGACCGGGCTCGGTGCGCACCAGGACGCTCGAGTACCCCTCGTCGCTCCCGACACTGCCGACCGAGATGTCGGCCCCGTGGCCCAAGAAGTCGGCGCACTCGTCGCAGCCCTTGAGGGCGGCACCGTGGAAGTCGCGCACGGGTTCGTCCACGAGGCGGTTCCCCTCGCGGTCCTCGACGATCATCCGACCGTGGATGACGTCCACCTTGCCCACCTGGGACAGCAGAAGTCCTCGCTCGTCTCGCAGCTCGCGAAGCATGAGACCCCGGTAGTCGAAGCTCTTGGTGCACAACAGGGCGATCGTGAGCACGACAGCCTCGACCCGCGACTTGCCCCAGGTCCACGGCCGGGCCTGCATGGCTCTGATCCCTTGCACCTCGCACGGCGTGCCGACCACGGCGATCCGTGGATCGGGGGGAAGGTCGTGGCGATCAAGATCCAGATGACCAAGGGCCATGGTCTGGTTGTAGAAGCTGCCGGCCGAAGCCGCGACCTCGTCGGGCGTCCGGGCCAGGTGGGCGACGCCCTTCCACGGCTTGTTGTCGTCCTCGCGCGCCAGCAGCACGCCGTCCAGGTGGCCGGCCTCGAGGGCGGCAACGAGGATGGCGCTCACCACGCCTCCGTCCTGGGCTCCCGACATGCCGCCGGCCACCCGGGCCGTGTGCGAGTCCCGCACGACGCCCAGCCCGTTGCTCGCCGGTCCCCCGGTGATCGTCCACCCCGAGTCTGCACCATCAGGCGGCGGGCTGACTGCGTCTGCCCGCCCTCGCGCCCCGTTGCCGTTGCGGCGGGATGACAGGGTGACCGGTGTCTCCTCGATGAGCGGCCAGGTCGCCTCGTAGCGCAACCCACCCCGCGGGCAGAAGTCCCAGCACAGCGAGCAGCCCGTGCACATCTTCACCAGCTCGGGCAGATCGTCGGTACCGATGCCGATCGAGTCGGAGGGGCACACCGCGACGCAGGCGCCACACTGGATGCAGCGCTCAGCATCGATGACCGCCGCCTCGAGCTCCCAGAACCAGGTCTTGCCGGGCGCCTCCTCGGCGCCGCTCATCTCCTCGCGGATGGTGAAGCCGGCCATCAGGCGGACCCGTTCAGCGTCGCCCGCACGTCGGCGTTGGCCACCCGCCGGGACCACCGATGGAACGGCTCGTCGTCCGCGCGCTCGGCTTGGTAGCGACGCAACACCCGCACCAGGGCGTCGGGCACGTCGTCGATGGGCTTGGCGCCTTCGACCCAGTCGGTGAACCTGGCCTCTGCGCCCAGGCTGCCCCCGACGCCGATGTCGACCGCCTCGGAGATCCGATCAGGCAGGTGCGCCGTCTCCCCACGGAAGCCGATGTCGGCGATCTGGGGCTGGGCGCACGATGCCGGGCACCCCGAGAAGTGCATGCGGACGATGCCGTCGCCGTTGCTGCTCCCGTTCGCCCCAGTCCAGTCGGCGCCCAGCTCGTCGTCGAGGAAACGGGCCCACTGCGTGGCGCGCGCCTTGGTCTCGACCACGGCGAAGCGACAGAACTCGCTGCCCGTGCAGGCGGCAACGCCGCGGGTGAAAGGCCCAGGGTTGGGACTGTGGACCCCGAGCAGCGGCTCGGCCAGCAGATCGTCGAGGCGATCCTCGGGCACTCCCGGGAGAACCAGGTTCTGATCTGTCGCCAGCCGCAGCTGGCCGTCCCCGTAGGTCTCGGCCAGTCGGGCCGCCTCGATGAGGTCCCCTCCCGACATCCGGCCCACGGTCACGCTCAATCCCACGTAGAACCGCCCTCGCTGACGCTCGGCGTGGACACCCACGTGGTCGCCGCGGTAGCGCCGGGTCAGCTGCTCTCCGGCGGGTGCGAGCGCAACCGCACTCCTTGCCCCCAGTTCGGCGCGAAATCCCTCGGGCCCGAGCTCCTGGACCAGATACCGCATCCGGCAGATGCCGCGGTTCTCCCGATTTCCCAGCTCACCGTAGAGCTGGGCGATGGCCCTGGTGAGCTCCACGGCCTGCTCGGGCCGAACGAAGACGTCGATGTCCGACGCCATGCGGGGCCCGTCGGACAGTCCCCCGCCGACGAGGACGTTGAACCCGACAGTTCCGTCCTCGGCGCGAGCGGGCCACATCCCGATGTCGTTGATCTCGGCCTGGGCGCAGTCCTCACGGCACCCCGTGACGCTCATCTTGAACTTGCGGGGCAGGTTGGCGTACTCGCGGTTCCCGGTGAAGAAGTTGGAGATGGCGGAGGCGACGGGCGAGGCATCGAAGACCTCCTCGGCGTCGATCCCGGCGACCGGGCAGCACAGCACGTTGCGGGCCGAGTCGCCGCACGCCTGCACGGTGACCACGCCGACCGACTCCAACCGTCGCCAGATCTCGGGCACGTCCCCGATGCGGATCCAGTGCAGCTGCACGTCCTGGCGCGTCGTCAGGTCGCAGAAGCCGTCTCCGAACGCCGGGTTGGGCTCCGGGCCGCGAGCGAACTGCTCCGCGATCTCGCCGATGGTCCGGGCCTGGACGGCGCTGAGGCGACCCCCCGGAACCTTGATGCGCACCATGAACGCATCCCCGCCCTGACGCTGGGGATAGAGGCCCACCCACTTGAGCCGCTCCTGCTCACCGTCAACGGCGGCGATGGCCTCGGGGCCCTCTTTGGCGTAGCGGTCGATGACGGCCTGGTAGACGTCGAGGGGGGGGCGCGCCAGCTTGATCCGCTCGACTTCGTTGAGCTTTCCCACCGTCCGAAACGGCCGTAGGAACTCCATCGATCCCGGTCCTCGACTGAGCAGATGGTCCGGGCTCGGCCACCCGGGCGCAGGCCCGCGATCCTAGCGTGATTTCTGACTAACCTGATCAACTATTGAGGATTTGGGGCGAAACGGGCTCGGCGTCACCTCCGCCCCGCGCCCACGCGAGCGAGCCGATCCGACACCGAGATCGGGAGGAGCCGGTTGAGCGCCCACCCCAGCTTGGCCTCGGGTGAGACGGGGACCAGGGCGCGGTCGTGCTCGACGGCGGCGAGAATCGCCATGGCCACCCGCGACGGCTGGTAGTTCCGTCGTCGGAACACGGTGGCAAGACGGCGCACCTGGGCGGGATCGGCTCCCCGGAACCGCGCCCGGGAGATGATCGGGGTGTTGACGATTCCCGGGCAGATCACCGACACCCCCACCCCCTGGCGGTACCAGTCGGCCCGTAAGCAGCGCGAGAACGCCAGCACGGCGGCCTTGCTGGTGACATAGCCGGCCTCGTTGGCCGTGGTCGTGTATGCGAGTCCCGACGCCATGTTGACGACGTGCCCCCTGCCGCGGGCCACCATGGCGGGCCCGAACGCCTGGCATCCGTGGATCACCCCCATCAGGTTGATCCCGAGGATCCACTCCCAGTCCGACGGCTCCATGTCGAGGAAGCGGGCGGACATGCCCACGCCCGCGTTGTTGACCAGCACTTCCAACGGCCCGTGGACGCCGTGGACCTTCTCCGCCAGCTCGGTCATTGCCCCGCGGTCGGCCACGTCCACCCCGAAGGCGTCGGCCGGTGGGCCGATCCCCGAGCAGTCGGCAGCCGTGGCCTCGGCCCCCGCCTGGTCGATGTCCACCGCCAGGACGGACGCGCCGACCCGGGCGAAGGCGAGCGCCGTCTCCCGCCCGATGCCGCTGGCGGCGCCGGTGACCAGGACGGGCCCCGCGGATGGATCTGCGCTCGGTCTGGTCGGCAATGGGGCTCCTCGGGTCGCCGGGGTGCCGACGCTATCGAGTGGATGTGTGGCTGGGCCGGCCTCCCGGGCCGGCCGTGTGGCTGGGCCGGCCTCCCGGGCCGGCCGTCATGCCGCCGGGGTCCCTTGCGGGTCGACGCCGCACAGGTCTCGCCAGCCTCGGGGCACCCGCCCGGGTGTGACCACCTCTGCCTGGAGCATGGCGTCCAGGACTGGCCGGGTCGCCTCGTATCGGAGGGCGACCCGTTCGGGGGTGCGATTGGCGGCACGCCAGGTGGCCCACCCCGGCAGTCCGACGGTCTCGTACACACCGGGGTGCACGAGCAGGCGGAACATGTCCCGGATGACGAGCGGCGCGATGTGGCGAACGGCGAAGCGGTCCGTCCACGACGCCCGACGCCACTCCTCGGGCAGCACGGTACGGGCGAAGGCGAGGTGACGAGCCTCCTCCTGGCGGTGGTAGCGATTGACGTTGACCAGGAAGGGGTCGGTGTCGGGGTGCTCGGCGGCCTTCTTCTGCAGGAGGTCGGGGATCTCCTCACCGGCCAGCACGAGGACGTCCAGCAGCGCTGGCCGGCGGATGATGGCTCCCATCCCGACCCGCTGGATCGACCGGAACAGCGCCTTGTCCAACGGGCTGCGGGCGCTGGGCTGCAACTGGTCCAGCAGCCGGGAGAAGAGGCGAGAGTGCCGTGTCTCCTCACCCATCTCGTGGAGGGCGTACACGACGCGGGGGTCGGTGTAATCCCGCTGCAGAGCCAGCTGGAACGAGAACCCCGCCATCAGGATGGCCTCGAACTGGAGGCCCGCCTCGACGATCGATGCCACCTCCTCGCGGGACAACGTGATCAGCTGCTCGGGACTCAGCTCGAGATCAAGGCCCGCCACGCTGAGCAGCTCGGACGGCAGCACCGCCCCGGCGCCCACCTCGCCGCTCACGTCGACGTCCGGCTCGATCGTGCGGCGCAGCGACGCCGCCGACAACCGCTCGATCTTGACGTCCGCCTGCGCGTCTGGCTTCAGGTCCCCACTCACAGCAGCCATGGATGGAGTATCCTACGAATTGACGGAAATCGTCAACCCTTCATTTCTGTGACCTTGGACACGCTTCGGACCACCACGCCGGCACCCCCCTCCAAGGGCGAGCGGACCCGCCAGGCCCTCCTCGACGCCGCCATCCAGCGCTTCTCGGCCGACGGGCTGAGGGGCGTGGCCCTCTCCGATGTGGCGCGCGACGTGGGCGTGACGCCGGCGGCCGTCTACGCCTACTTCCCGGGCAAGGAGGCCCTCTTCACCGCCGCTGTGGACGCCGACGCCGACGCCCTGGTGGAGGTCGCCCTCCACGCCGTGGAACGCGGCCGGTTCACGGGCGACTGGGCCGCGCTGATCCAGCTGTTGCTCGACTCCCTGCCCGACCATCCGCTCGCCCGGCGCGTGCTCTCTGGCCTCGAGCCCGAGTCGACCGAGCGACTGCTCGACATCCCCGCCCTGGCCCGGCTGCGAGCTCAGCTGGCCGAGCTGCTCGCGAGCGACCAGGACATCGGGGCCGTGCGTCACGACGTGGATCCCACGCAGCTCGCCGACGGGTTGGTGACCATCGTGCTGGCCCTGCTCATCGGCGTCCTGCAGACCGGAGGCCGACCGCAACCAGAGCGTGCTCCCGGCGTGATCGCCGTGTTCGAAGCAGCGCTGGGCGCGCCCGGCTGACGCCCGGACACAGCCCCGACACCGTACGCCGGTAAGATCGCGACATGCGGCTGAGGGCACTCCTCGTCGCGGCGTCGGCAGGGGCGCTGGGCCTCGGGGGTTGTGCCACGAGCTCACCCGCGGCGCATACCAACGTGCAGGGCCTGGCCCCCTCGCACACCACTGCCACGACCGCGCTTCCGGCGGCATCGACCACGACCTCGGGATCATGCTGGGAGGGCTCTCTCACCCTCTACCAGGACCCCAGCGCCTGGCGCTGCACGGCGGCGAACCAGATCATGGATCCCTGCTTCGCTCCACCTGGTCAACCCGATGCAACACAACTCGTCTGCGCGTCAACGCCATGGGCGCCGGCGACCCGGTTGCTGCTCACCCAGTCGTTGCCCCTCGACGCGGCCAACACACCCGGCTCCGGGCCCAGACCGGTCTGGGCCATGGAGCTGACCAACGCTGATCGATGCGTCCTCGGCACTGGGACGGCGACCCAGGTCGGCACGACCACCCTCGAGTACCTCTGCACCTCGGGCGCACTGGCCGGCAAGATCGACCGCAGCCGCCAGCCCTGGACCGTGCAGTACCGAGCCCCGACATCGTCGACGCTGCGACCACTCGCCGTGCGCAACGCCTGGGCCTGACCGCCCTTCGGCGGATGACCCAGGTAGCGGGTGGCCGGCGGGTCACCCTTCCCGGCGGCGAAGAGGCGCCCCTACCGGCCACCGCAGTTCGCCCGGGGCCCACGAGGGGGGAATCTGTGGCCGCAGGTCGAGCTGACAACAGGATACCCCAGCACGTTGCCTGTGTCATCCGTGTTTCACAGATGACACAGATGCTGGATACGTGTGCCCTGTCGCGCTGCGCCTATCGGGTCCGCCCGTCGGATCGGGATGTGCTGCCGTCGAGTCGCTCACGAACTTCGCGCGCCAGGCTGCGATCCTCGGTCAGCAGACGTCGCCCCATCTGCCGCACGAGCTCGGCGACATTCGTCCGCTCTCGAAAGGCGTGCACCCGCAAGGCTTCGTAGACCTCCGGCTCCACGTCGATCGTGAGCCTGTGCGGGTAGCTCCGACCGCCCATCAGCCTTCTCCCATCCCGAGCCCCCATCACAAATCAGGAAGTCGCCAGCACGAGCGCGTATTGTAAACGGCGTAAATGCCAGGGGCACGGATATTCCGAATGAGCCAGACTCTTCGGCCATGAGCGCACGCAACCAGCAGGTCGTCGCTGCCAATGGCGTTCGCATCAACGTGGTCGAGGAGGGCCACGGCCCCCTGGTGCTGATGGTGCACGGCTTTCCCGAGTCGTGGTACTCGTGGCGGCACCAGCTGGCCGCCCTGGCCGACGCCGGCTACCGGGCCGCGGCCATCGACGTACGAGGCTACGGCCGCTCGTCGAAGCCCGCCGCCGTCGACGCCTACGGGATGCTCGCGCACGTCGCCGACAACCTCGGGGTGGTGGCCGCGCTGGGCGAGGAGACCGCTGCGGTCGTGGGCCACGACTGGGGCTCGCCCATCGCCGCGGCCTCCGCGCTGCTGCGTCCTGACGTGTTCCGGGCCGTGGGCCTGCTTAGCGTGCCGTACTCCCCACCCGGACGGACGCGGCCCACCGACGCCTTCCGGCGCATGGGTGGAGACGAGGAGTTCTACATCTCCTATTTCCAGGAGCCGGGACGGGCCGAGGCCGAGATCGAGGAGGACGTGCGGGCCTGGCTCCTCGGCATGTACGTGGCGGCGTCGGGAGACGCGGTGGCGCCACCCGATGGGCACACGATCGCCACGGTGGCGCCGGGCGGCCGGATGCGTGATCGCTTCGTGATCCCCGACCACCTGCCCAGTTGGCTCACCGAGGACGACCTCGAGACCTACGTTGCCGAGTTCGAGCGAACCGGCTTCACCGGCGCGCTCAACCGCTATCGCAACGTCGATCGGGATTGGGAGGACCTCGCCATCTGGGCCCATCGGCCGATCACGGTGCCCTCGCTGTTCATCGGGGGCACCCGCGACGGGCCCACACTGTGGGGAGCATCGGCCATCGCCAGGTTCGACCAGACCCTCCCCGATCTCCGGGGCTCGCACGTGCTGGCCGGCTGCGGGCACTGGACGGCTCAGGAACGCCCGAGCGAGGTGAACGACCTACTCGTCGGCTTCCTCGCCGAGGCTCTCCGTCCCCCGGGAGGGTGAGCAGCTAACCTGGCTCTCCGGGCTGACATCTCGACAAACCGGTGCCAGGGGGGGAGCGCCATGGCGAAGAGGGCGAGTGCGGTAGGCGCGCACCCGAGCGCGGGAGCGCCTCGGGGCTAGCGCCCTGCCGGTCGTGACAACACCGCAGAAGCCCAAGCGCCAGCCGGTGCGGGTGGTCCTCGTCAACGACGAGCAGATCATCATCGACGGCCTCCGGACGATGCTGGCGAGCCACAGGGAACAGGTGAAGGTCGTTGGGCGCGTGCTGGCCTCCGAGGACCTCGCGTCGACGATTCCCGATCTCGGAGCCGAGGTCGTACTGGTCGACCTCCACATCCAGGGCGCCAGCGGGCTCGAGCTGGCGGCCCGCCTGCTGGCGGACAGGCCGCCTTTCCGGCTGGTGATCTTCACCGACGACAGTGAGGAGCGCCGACTCTTCGAGGCCCTGCGGCTCGGAGTGTCCGGGTACCTCCTCAAGTCGCTCAACGCGGTCCAGCTGGCGGACCACCTGGTGCGGGTGGCCGACGGTCAGGTCGTCATCGACCCCATGATGGCCACCCGCATCGCCCTCCGCGGCGCCCACTTCGGGGGCGCCGAGATGTGGCCGGGCAGCCAGCTGTCGCTCAGCCAGCGCGAGAGCCAGGTGATAGCCCTGCTGGTGGAGGGACTGAGCAACCGTCTCATCGCCGCCCAACTGGTCGTCGGCGAAGAGACCGTGAAGACCCACCTGCGGTCGATCTACCGGAAGCTCGGCGTCAACGACCGGTCCCACGCCGTGGCCACGGTCATGCACCTCGGCATCTTCGGCTGAACCGGGGTGTGGAGCATTCACCCGCCCAGAGATCGATCTCCCGTTGTCGGGCCCTTCGGGGCTGGGTAGACCCGGCCGAGGCCTTCGCCTGGGTGATCAAGCCCGCCGGGCCCACCGCAGCCGAAGCTGAGCCGGCTGGGGCCGTCCCCCACCCCGACCCTGACCGGCTATCTGACGCTCGTCGCCGCCGAGTCCTCGGCCGCCACCGAGCCCCCGCTCAATCCGCCCTCCTGACGAAGGAGGGCGCGATGGCGCTCACACAGTCCGAGCAGATCGTCGTCGTCGATCACAGCGGCGCACTGCTGGCCATTCGGCTCATCGGCCCAGCAGCGGTCGTGCGCTGGACAGGGCTCGGCCGGACCGGCCGCGATCAGGGACGCCTGCGGGCGCGGGAACGAGGCGATCACCCTGGAGGACTTCCCCGCTCACGGGCACACCTCCTGCCGGCGCCGGCGATCGACCTTGGGGGCGATACCTACGAGGAAGATGGCGGGAGCGACCGGCCCGACCGCGCCCAGGCATGCGCGTCTCGAACATCCATGACCCGTTGCCAGCCGAACCAGACCAGCCTGCCGATGGCCACGGCGTGGACGGCGCGCGCCCACCGGACCGTCTTCCAGGTGACGCCCGCGGCCACCAGCAGGACCACGGCCGCTGCGATCAATGGCCAGCGAGGACCAGCGAGCACCATCGCCGCGCTGGCGATGATCGTGACCAGGAGGAGGAGCACCGCGGTGCGCATCACCGCCCGCCACAGCGAGCGGCGAGCCAGCAGCGTGACCAGACCCAGCGCAGCGCCAAGGACAATCACCATGGGGCCACGGTACCCGGAGGCCGGCGTTGCCAGGCGTCGCTTCCGGCCGTGCCAGCGGTCGTGCCTGGCTCGTCAATCCGGTTTCGCCAGACCGGCCCCACCTACGTCCCCGACCCGGTGGGCCTCAGCCCACCCTCGGGATCGGGATCGGAGGTGAGGGTGGCCGGGGCAGCGGCGGCAGCGGCAGGGGCGGCACCGGCGGGATGAGGCTCCGTCGGGGCGGGGGCGGGGGCGGTGGCGCGGGTCGCGGTGGCACGGCCTTCGGGGGGGCCGGGAACGTGGCCGCAGCGGCGCTCACCGGTGCCGGCACGGGGTGCGGACTCCCCGGCGGTCCGAAGTCGTAGCCGATGTCGAGCCCTTGGCGGGGCAGGGCATAGTCAGGGACGCCCTGCGTCGCGACCGGCCCCGACGGCGGTGGCGCGGTGGCGGTTCGCGGAGGGGGAGGGGCCCCGCCGGGCAACCGGTGCGGGGCGGGCTGGGTGAGCGTGCCACCGTCGGCGACATAGCTGATCGAGGTGGCCAGCACGAACAGGACCGGTAGAACCGACACGCCTCGGGGCCGCCACCGTTCGGCGAGCTGGCGGGCCCGGTAGACGGCGTAGGTCGTCCCGGCGATCAGGCTGGCCAGCAGCGTCGTCCCCGGCACGAAGAGCGACGCGCGCTCTCCGTCCATCAGAAGGGGCGCTTTCGCCAGGCACCACGCACTGGGCGACGACCCTATCCCCCATCGGTGTGGTCACGAACCGGCGGGCCCGGTGCCAGAAGAGCACACTGGCGTGAAGGCCAGTCTCGGGGAGCCGACCCCGGTTACCAGCCCACAGCGCCATCGACGAGCTCGCGAATGAGGTCGGCGTGCCCGTTGTGCCGTGCGTACTCCTCGATCATGTGGACGTAGATCCAGCGCAACGAGCAGGGCTTCCCGTCTCGAGTGCCGGTGTCGTCCAGCGCGTAGGCGGCGGCAGCCCTCCGACTGGCGTCGCACTCCGCCTCCCACGTGCGCAGGTCCTCGTCCCAATCGGCGTCCTCCAGGCGGTCGAACTCGCTGTCCCTGCCAGCCTGGTCGCGGAAAAGACGCGGCGCGTTCGCCTCGCGAAGCAGCGTCCGACGGAACCACGCCCGCTCGACCTCGGCCAGGTGGCGCACAAGACCGTGAAGCGACAGCTTCGAGGTCGACACCGGTCGGGCCTTGCGCAGTGTCGGGTCGACCTCTTCGCACTTGAGGAGAAGGGTCGTGCGGTGGAAGTCGAGCCATCCCTCGAGCATCTCCCGCTCGGGCAGGACATATGGAGGCTCCCGTCGGCGAGGATCCTCCATGTCATCGATCATCGGCGACGCCCCCTGTCGGTTGTCTGAAGGACCCGCCTTAGGCCCCGCGTCCCGAAACCACTGCAAATCGCCTCGACGTGCATTCTACGGAGACTCTCAGGCCGCTTTACGCCTGGTCCCAGGGGTTTCCATGCAGGCCCATGGGCAACGCACGCAGAACTCTAAGTTCAAGAGGATCTAATCGTGACAATGGTGGCTAGCCGACAGCTCGAGGAAGCACGAGAGGCGGACGGGAATCAACCGCCGGTGGGTCGGCGACGCAACGGTCAGGTGCGATTCGCGCTCACGCTTCTCGCCCTCGGCGTCCTCGTCGTACTGGTCGTCACCCAACGAAGCCTCATCGCGTCGTCTATCGCCACTCTTGGTCACGTCAACCTGGTGTGGCTGCCGGCGGCGCTCGGCCTCGAATGGGCATCGATCGCGGCCTTCGCCCTGATGCAGCGCCGTCTCTTTCGAGCGGGGAACAAGAGCGCCACGCAGAGGTCCGTGATGGCGACCACCGTCGCTGGCAACGCCATCTCGGTCTCGGTGCCCTTGGCCGGGCCCCAGCTCGGGACCGCCTTTGCCTTCCGGCGCTTCCGGAGGCTGGGGATCGACGCCGCACTCGCGGGGTGGGCGCTGGTCGTCTCGGGCGTCGTGGCGTCGCTCGCCGCCGGCCTCGTCATCGTCGCAGGGACCGTACTCTCCGGAAACAGCGCGGTGTCGAAGTCTGGCGCCATCGGCGGTGTCATCGGAGTCGGAATTCTCGCCGTCGCCACCCTTGCGCTTCGCCGCCCGGCCCTTCACCGGGCGGTCGAGCATTGGCTGGTGTGGATCCTCGAGCGTGCCCAGCGCGTGCTCCGCCTTCGTCATCGGAGCCCACACGCCGCGATCACGGGATTCGTCGCCCGTGTCCGGACCCTTCGGCTCCGGCGAACCGACTGGGCCAGGGTCCTCGGGTTGGCCCTCGCGAACTGGCTCACTGACGCAGGCGTCCTGGTGGTGAGCATCCTCGCCGTCAGCGGCACCGTGCCGTGGCGAGGCGTGCTCCTCGCCTACGGGGTCCGGATCGCGGCGGGAAGCATCTCGATCACTCCTGGCGGCCTCGGGGTGGTCGAAGGAGCGCTCGCCGTCGCGCTGGTGGGCGTCGGCATGCAGCGTCCCTCGGCCGTGGCTGCAGTGCTCCTCTACCGTTTCATCAGCTTCTGGTTGGTGACCGGCGTCGGCTGGACGGTTTACCTCGTCAGCCAGCGGAGCGGCTCGAAGAGGTCCCTCGGACTGGCTCGGCGCCGAAGATTGGGCGTGCAGCAGGCGGGCTGATCGGCGCTCTACGGGTCGGCCACACCAGCGGATTGCCCAGCGGACCGGTCTGCCGACTGCCACCCCTCGCGAGCTTCGTTGAACGCTACGATCGCCACCACGCCGGCCGCCAGGGGGTCGGTCCACCACCATCCAGTAGTCGTCTGCAGGACAAGGGCGAGAAGTACCCCCGCCGCCAGACAACCGTCAATGAGCGTCATCATCCCGTTGGCCACGAGTGGACGGTTGCCCAGCGCCCGGCCGGTCCGACGCTTGCCTCGAGCCAGGACGAACATGACCACGACGGTGGCAGCGATGAAGCCGATACCGACTGGAGAGGACTCAGGTCGCGTTCGTGCGACGAGGGCATGCACAGCCTGGGCCCCCAGGTAGAGACTGAGCACCCCGAAGGCGCCGGCGATGAGACGCAGCGCCCGCCGGGCTCGAAGCGGCTCCACCGCCTCGGGCGCACCACCCAGGTGCCAGAGGACCACAACTGACGCGAAGACCTCGATGCACGAATCGAGGCCGAACGCGACAAGGGCCAGCGAGTGAGCCGCCAGTCCGGTGCCGATGGCCACCACGGCCTCCAGGCTGTTCCACGCCGTGGTGAGGTACTCGAGGCGACGACCGCGGCGCTCCAGGACCCCCGGCCCGCCATGATCCGTGTCTCTCCCTGGCACGATCGGCGCTTCGTCCATACCTCCTCCTTCGTGCCGGAGGAGGAATGTGACCTCGGCCGGCACCAGCTGCCTGCCGAAGGTCTCGCCCACTCGACGCTGCCGCCGAGCCCGCCGACCGGGGGCGCATGCCCCAGTGTGTCGACCAGACGGATACGGACTACTCCCCTTCGTCAGACAGTCTAGCCATCTCTCGACGGGGGTGGTGCGTGCTGGCCAATCGGAGCGCCCGAATGCGGCGTGCGGCTAGTTGTCAGTACCGCCTCGGGGTGATCGCGAAACTCGCTTCCTCGGCTTCGCGCCTGCGGCCATACTTCCTGTTGTGACAACCGCGATGGTGATGGTGCGTCGTGTCCGTCGAGCGGCGGACACATTGGGGTTACCACCAGCTCGCTGATCTCTGGGCTCGCAGGTTGGTGGAATCGGCCGGTATCCGGCCGGATCAGCTGGTCCTCGACGTCGGCGCCGGCAGTGGTGCGCTGACGTCGCATCTGGTCTCGTCCGGCGCTCGGGTGGTCGCTGTCGAGCTGCACCCGGCAAGGGCCAATTTGCTCCGGACGCGCTTTCGGGACCAGCCCGTCGTGGTCGTGGAGGCCGACGCCGCGGACCTGCGTCTACCGCGACGACCATTCAGTGTGGTGGCGAACCCGCCCTTCGCCGTGACCACCGCCCTGCTGCGTCGGCTGCTAGGCCGCGGGAGCCGACTTCGGGCCGCTGACCTCGTGGTTCCCACCCAGGTTGGCGCCCGATGGGCGGGTGGACGAGCCCCAGGGTCGCAGCGATGGTCGCAGGTGTACCGCGTCGGAGTCGTGACCAGGGTCCCAAGCCACGCCTTTCTGCCTCCGAGTCGACTGTCCAGCGTCGTGCTGCGCATCGAGCGCCGGTAGATGCAGCGTTGCGGCCAAATGGGTCTGGCAATAGTTTAGGAGCTACTTGACTGTTGGACGGGGTTCACATACAGTTAAGTCTGTGCCTAACCAACCTTCCGGCCTCGACCAGCTGTTCCAGGCGTTGGTCGATGCGAGCCGACGCAGCATGGTCGAGCGGCTGATCCAAAGCCCGGCCTCGGTGAAGGAGTTGGCCGAGCCCCTCGCCATGTCGCTACCTGCGGTCATGCAGCACCTCGGGGTGCTCGAGGCGTGCGGTCTCGTGCGCTCAGAAAAGGTCGGCCGAGTAAGGACCTGTCATATCGAGCCGGGAGGACTGCGAGTCGCCGAGGACTGGTTGCGTGCGCAACGGACCGCCTGGGAGCACCGTCTCGACCGTCTCGGCGAACTTCTCGCCGAGAATCCCCAACCCGTATCGGAAAGGACTTCCCAATGACCGACCACGCCGTCACTCATGCCACCTTCAGTCTCGAACGCACGTACCAAGCACCGCCCGAGGCCGTTTTCATGGCGTGGGCCGAACCGGTGGTCAAAGTCCGCTGGTTCGCTGGCAACCCCGAAGACTACGAACTGGACTTTCGACCCGGCGGCGTCGAGCGCAACAGGGTCATCCACGAGGGCAAGCAGATCACCTGGGAGTCGCTCTACCGCGAGATCGTCACCGACGAGCGCATCGTCTACACGTCGGTGCTCTCCGAGCAGGGCACGGTGGCGACCGCGTCGTTGACCACCATCGAGCTCGTCCCCGAGGGTCAAGGGACCCGCCTGGTGCTGGTCGAGGCCGGCGCCTACCTCGACGGACGGGAGCAGCCGGCGTGGCGGGAGCAGGGCACCGCCGACTGGCTCGATGCTCTCGGTGCAGAGTTGAAGAACGGTTCCAGTGCCTGACCTCACCGCTGGCGCTCGACGTTCGACGAGACCAGACCGGCACGTCGGCGTAAGCCGACAGGCTGGCTCTAGGGACTGCCCCCGGCGCGGCCGATGAGGGTGTCGCGATTGAGCCCGTAGCGCATAAGGACTGCGCTATCCCGATCGAGGTCGAACGGGTCCGGAAGTTGCGCCATGATCTCGTCTATAAGCGCATCGCCGTAGTTGGCCCGACGCAAGACTTCTCTGGCTTTGGCCTTCGACAAGCTGCGCGGAGTGGTCACCGGTCGACTCCTCTCCTGGCTGCCTCAGGCCGACAGACCAGCGCCCGATTCTCGCGTAGCTAGGCGCTGGCTCGCATTCGCCGACCACAGCCCCGGTTCCGTCAGCGTTCTGGTCCTCGTGCTCGAGCTCGACGCCAACAGGCCACCGGGGATTTCCCCGCTCGTGCGATCGGTTGTTGGCCAACGTCACAATGTGACGCCTGAATTCACGCCTTCCTAGTGACGGCACCAACGACACAGGAGGTCACAATGCCGCGGATCAGCAAGAAGGAGGCGCCGATCCTTGTCGACGCACCGGTCATCCAGGGCCGCTACGCCGAGCTCGACGACTGGACCGTCTCGTTCGAGACCTTCCGAGCCGACGCCGACGGGACGCCGATGTTCCGGGGCCTGCCGGATGACCGCTGCCAATGCCCCCACTGGGGCCTCGTCGTCTCCGGTCGACTGGTGCTCCGATATCACGACCGCGAGGAGACCTACGTGGCTGGCGACGCCTACTATGCCCCGCCTGGCCACGTGCCGATCGTGACTTCAGGGACTGAGACCGTCGAGTTCAGTCCCTCGGTGCAGCTGGAGCAAACCATGGCGGTTGTGGCCGCCAATATGTCGGCCGTAGCGGGTTCAGAGTGAGGGCCGTCGAGCGTTCGACCCGGGAGGTGGCGGATGAGTTGGTCTCCTTTCTCGAGACCGGCACGCCGCCCGACGGTCTGTTTACCGCGGAGGTCTTCTGTGACTTCACGATGCCGCAATGGCGGCTGCAAGCGGCTGGCATCGAGGATGTGGTCGCCTTGCGAAAGGGTGGGCACCCAGCTCCGGGGCGGGTCCCCCGATCACGTCTCGACGCCACCACGACCGGGTTCGTGCTCGAGGTCGAGGAGGAGTGGGACCAGGACAACGAGTCGTGGTACTGCCGCGAGCTGATTCGGGCCGATGTCTCCGACGGCGCCATCTCGCAGCTGTCGGTGTACTGCACAGGTGACTGGGACTCCCAGCGCGTGGCCAGCCACGCAGCGACGGTGCAGCTGCTGAGGACCTGACGGAGCCTGGGGGGACGGCTCTACCATCTACTCATGGAGGCTTCGGCTGACAAGGTCGGCGATGCCCTGAGGGCGCAGGTCCAGTCGTTCTACGAGGCCCGGGAGGCCGGCGACGCCGAACTCATGGCAACGGCGGCGCTCGGCATGCCGGCGGGTCAGCGCTTCGGCGTACATCCAGGGCAGGTGCCTGCCCTCGTGCACGAGGCGTACACCGTCGCCGGGTCAAGTCTGAGCCGTTGCCGCTTGGCCGCGGCGCTGGCGCGGGCGTGGGTCTATGGCGGCGACGCTGACCGAGCGGTCGCGTTCGCAGCGGAGGCTGTGGATCTGGCGGAAGGACTCGGCGATCCCGACGTCCTTGCCGACGCGCTCGACGCCGCGCTGCTCGTGCGCTGGGGACCCGATGACTTCGAGCAGCGCCTCCGGCTCGCAGCAAGGTTGGCCGAGGCGGCGGCCCA
>DASXCO010000181.1 GCA_036491125.1 Acidimicrobiales bacterium
CTCGGCGGCGGTCCGCTCGACCTTCTCCAGGGTTCGGCCGGCGACGACGACCGACGCACCTTCAGCGGCGGCCGCGAGAGCGATCCCGGCGCCGATACCCTGACCGGCGCCGGTCACGATCACGACCTTGCCATCAAGCCGGCCCATGGTCTCCTCTTTTTCTGACGGGTCGTCAGGTTATCGTTGCGCGCGTGGACCTGCGCGACTCACCCGACGAGCGGCAGTTTCGGGCCGAGCTCCGGGACTGGCTCGCGACGGTGCTGCCGACGCTGCCACCGAAGCCACACGTCACCGACTGGCCCGGCCGTCGCGAGTACGACACCGCCTGGCAGGTGCAGCTCTACGAGGCCGGGTACGCCGGGATCAACTGGCCGAAGGAGTACGGCGGCCGCGGCGCTACCCCCACCGAGCACCTGATCTTCCTCGAGGAGTCCGAGAGGGCGGGCGCCCCCTACGTCGGGGTCAATTTCGTCGGGTTGCTGCACGCCGGCCCCACCCTTATCGCGGAGGCCAGCCCGCAGGTCCAAGAGGCCCACCTCGCGGCAATCCTTCGCGGCGACGAGGTCTGGTGCCAGGGCTTCTCCGAGCCCGGTGCGGGATCGGATCTGGCCTCCCTGCGCACCCGTGCCGTGCGTGACGGCGACGACTACGTCGTGTCGGGACAGAAGATCTGGACCTCGCACGCCGAGGTGGCCGACTTCTGCGAGCTGCTGGTCCGCACCGACTCCGACGCGCCGAAGCACCGGGGCATCTCCTGGCTGATCCTGCCCATCGACAGCCCCGGCGTCGAGGTCCGGCCGTTGCGCACCATCTACGGGTCGGCGGAGTTCAGTGAGGTGTTCCTGGACGAGGTGCGCGTGCCGGTGGCCAACCGAGTCGGCGCCGAGAACGACGGGTGGCGGGTGGCCATGGTCACCTTCAGCTTCGAGCGGGGCACGGCCTTCGTGAGCGAGCTGCTCCAGTCGATCGAGCTGCTCGAGAGCCTCGTCGGCATTGCCCGGTCGACTGGGAACGGGGCCCATCCCTGGGACGACCTCGGGATCAGGCGTGAGCTCGGGCACCTGGCGGCCGACCTCGACGCCCTCTGGTCACTGACCAAGAGGAACGTCTCCCAGGCGTCCCGGACCGGCGTGCCCGGCGTCGGGGGATCGGTGTTCAAGCTGCACTACTCCGAGGTGCGCCACCGGCTCGGCGACCTCGCCCTGCGGATCCTGGACCGGGCGGGGCTCTCGTTCGACGACTTGGCGGGTCCCGGCAGCGGCGAGCAGGTGCACGGTTGGGTCCACGCCATGTCGATCTCCATCGCCGCCGGCACCTCGCAGATCCAGCGCAACATCCTGGGCGAGCGGGTCCTCGGCCTGCCCCGGGAGCGTTGAGGCGCTCATGGACTTCGAGCTCAGCGACGACCAGGAGGCGCTGCAGGGCGCCGTGCGCAGGCTGTGCGCCGGTGTGTACCCGATGGACACTGTCAGGTCACTGGAGGCCCAGGGCGGGGTGGAACGGGCCCTGTGGCGCCGCCTGGCCGACGCCGGCGTGTTCGCCCTGCGTCTCCCGGCGGCCGCTGGCGGCGTCGGCCTGGGCAGCTGCGAGGCCGTCCTCGTGTTCGAGGAGCTCGGCCGGGCCCTCGTGCCCGGACCGCTGCTGTGGACCCATCTGGGGGCCGGGGTGGTCGACGGGGCCGGGTCCGGAGACCAGGTCGTCGGCGGCGTCGAGCGCCGAGCCCAGGACCGTCCGCTGCCCTTGGTGGTCGAGCACCTCGCCGCCCTGGACCGACTGCTGGTGCTGGACGACACCGGGGTGTGGGAAGTCGACCCCACAGCCGTCAAGGGCGAGCTGGTACCACACCCCTTGGACCCGCTGACACCTCTGCACACGGTGGACCAGCTGCCGCCGGGCACCCAGCTGGCCGGGGCCGACACGGCCGCCTCCTGGCGACTGGACGGGACGGCCTTGGCCGCCGCCCTCCTCCTCGGTCTGGCCGAGGCGGTCACCGACATGGCCGTGGCCTATGCCAAGGAGCGCCAGCAGTTCGAGCGACCGATCGGGTCGTTCCAGGCCGTCAAGCACATCCTGGCCGACATGTTGGTGCGGACCGAAGTGGCCCGGGCGGCGGTCTATTCCGCCGGCGTGCACCTCGATGATCCCGGCGTCGGAGACGTCCGGCGCGCCGTCTCCACCGCCAAGCTGATGGCGGGCGAAGCTGCGCTGGTGAATGGCAAGGCGTGCATCCAGGTTCACGGGGGGATGGGCTTCACCTGGGAGGTCGACGCCCACCTGTACCTCAAGCGGGCCCGGGTCCTCGACACGGTGTTCGGCTCGGCCCAGTCTCAGGCCGAAGTGATGGCCGCCCTGATCTGACGCCTCCGATCGTGCTCATGGTCGCCGTCAGCGCGGGCAGTCACGAGATCATTCCTACGGGATCGAGCGACCCGTTCTGGACCTGGTACGCCTCGATCGGCGGCGCGTTGATGTCACCCTGTGGGTTGAACTTCAGCGTTCCGATGACGCCGTCGTACGAGTGGCGCGCCAGGTAGGAGTTGATGGCCTTGCCGGTGGTGTGACCGGCCCGGATGGCCGCCAGGATGAAGTTGGCGGCGTCGTAGCCTTGTGCCGAGTAGGTGCCGGGCGCCGTGCCGGCGGCGCTCTGGTACGCGGTGGCGAAAGCCTGCCCCGCCGGAGTCGAGGGTGTCGGAACACACGAGCAGGTCACATACGAGCCCGCAGCGGCGGGCCCGGCGGCGGCCGCGAAGCCAGGATCGTTGGTGCCGTCGTCGGACACGAAGGTGGCCTTGTTGCCGGCATCGCGCAGTTGCTTCACGAGCGGGCCGGCCTGCTGGTAATAGCCACCGTAGAACACGGCATCGACGTTCCCGGCGTTGATGGCGTTGACCGTCGCCGAGTAGTCGGTCGCCTTGGGGTCGATGTGGTCGCGAACGGCCACCGTCGCACCGCTCCTGGGCAACGTCGACGACACGATGTCAGCGATCCCCTTGCCGTACTCGCTGTTGTCGTCGATGACGGCGACCCTCCTGTCGTTGAGCTTGTTGACGATGTAGCCGGCGGCCGCCGGGCCCTGCGAGTTGTCGTTGCCGACTGCCCGATGCCAGTAGGTCCACCCATGGCTCGCCAGGGTGGGGCTGGTCGCCGACGGCGTCACGTTGACGATCCGGCCCTGCTGGAAGATCGGGTCGGCCACCTTCGACTCGCCGGAGAAGGCGGGCCCGACCAGCGCAACGGTGTGGTCGGTGATCACCTTCTGAGCCAGCTGGGGTGCCTGGGCGGGATCACCCTGGCTGTCGTACTGGACCAGGGCCACCTTCGGCCCCTGCCCCTTGGCGTTGTACTGCTGGACGGCGAGCTTCACGCCGTTGTCGATGCTGATGCCGAGCTGCGGTGAGTTGTTCCCGGTGAGGGCGCCGAAGAACCCGACCTTCACCGCCCCACCACCGCTCCCCGAGCCGGTGGACGAGCTCGACCCGCATGCCGCGGCCACCAGAGTCAGTACGGCGGCGGCTACGAAGAGCCGCCAGCGTGCTCGCATGGGAGGACCCATCGCCATCCTCCTTGATGTCACGATCCCCAGGCTGAGTTCAGCGCGTGCTGTCTACCCCTGCGTGCGGAGCCGAAAACGGCGGCTGGGCCCGGGGCGGGCCAGGTGAGTTGGGGTAGCCCTCAGAAGGGCCAGGGGCCGGTGGTGTGACCCATGGCCCTGACCAGACGATCCTGGTGCAGGAGGACCAGCGCCTTGACCACGAAGTTGCGGGCGAACCATCGAAGCTGGGCGATCTGGAGCCCGCAGTTGCGCATCCGCTCGGCCGGCGTGAGGTCGGCCCTGAGGTAGACGGCGAGCGAGCCGGTGCGACCGGCGTACCGGAACCGTCTGCTGGTGAAGAGGGTCGCCATCAGTGCGAGAGTGACGCCCAGGGACGAGAACGAGTCGTGGATGAGCATGGTGCCCCCGTCCGGCAGGAGGTCGCCGTAGAACACGATGTCCTGCCGGGCGGCCTTGAACCCGTGGGCGCCGTCGATGAAAAGCACGTCGACCGGTCGGGGAACGTCGTCGAGGGCGCGCAACGACTCCTTCGGGATATGGTTGACCTTGTCGGTCAACCCGAAGCGACGCAGGTTGCTGGCGAAGACCTCGGCGTCCTCGGCACCGACCTCCAGGTTGAGCGTGCTCTCCTGCGGCGCCCGGTCCACGCCACTGTGGGGGTCGATCGCCACGATCTCGACGCCCTCGGGCGCAGCCAACGCCAAGGCGATGGTCGATCGACCACGAAAGCTGCCGATCTCCACGATCCGCTGTTTCGGCTCAAGTGGCGAGGCCGAGTGCCACAGCTGATGTGCCTGCTCGTCAGTGAGCCAGCCCTCGACCTGGCTGGCCGCGGAGACGACGTCCTTCGCCCCGCAATGCTCGAGCCGGCATCCGTCCATTGCCGTTCCCATTGCCATCGGGCGGAGACACTAGCTGGTCGCGCCTCCAGGGCCGGTCGGGCTATGGGCCCGGTCCACCGGAGGGAGTGCACGAGCGAGGATCGAAGGGCGCCAGCGGAGTCATCGCCGGGGTGGGGGCGCTCAGCTGGCTGTTGGCCGACGTGCCCGCCGGCGCAGTGGTCGTGTTGGTCGGGGGCGCCGCGGTGGTGGAGGGTCCGGCCGCGGGTGGTGGGGTGGGAGCTGGCGGCGGGTTCACGGTGAAATCCGATCCGGTCGTCAGGCTGACGTCGGCGCCCGGCGGCGTCGGGCCCTGGGCCAGGACGACGGCGCCGGACAGGTTGTGGGCGACCGTCTGCGCCGCGGCCTCGTTGGCCGGGCTGGCGTAGGTCACGAGCGTCTCCGAGAGCGGCCCTTGGTACGTACCGGTGCCGGTGGTGGAGATGTGGAAGCCCAGGGTCTGGAGCTGGGACGCGGCCGTCTCCGCCCGGCTGGCTACGCCCGTCCCGGAGAGGACGGCCACGTTGACCGATGACGGCGGCGGCAGCGCCTTCCCTGTCATGGCGTCGGTGTTCGGCTTCTCGCCCATGAACTGATCGATGACCTGTTGGTCGGCCGGCTGGTTCGGGAGCTCGACGCTGCCGTAGTCGGTGCCCTGGTACACGTACGAGAGGCTGTTGTTCACGCTGACCGGGATGGTGAGCTGGGGCGCGTTGATGGGGTCGATCGTGTGGTACCGCAGCACGAGGTTCACCATGTCGCTGACCGACAAGCCCTCGTCGACCTGGAGGTTCGGGGCGACCGCGGCGACGAGGGCCCGGTCGGTGAACGGGTTGCCGAGGCCGCGCTTGCCGACGGCGCTGGCGAGCACCCGGACGAACTCGTGGTCCCGCCGGATCCGGCTCAGGTCGCTCTCGGGGTCCTGGGGCCAGCTGCGTGGATCGGTGCTCGTGACGCCGGGCGGCTTGTACTGCAGATGGCGGGCCCTCACCACGGCGAGGGCCTGGAAGCCGTTCAGGGTCTGACACCCCGCCGTCGGGATGTCGAGGCTGGCAAGACCGTCGTAGAGCGGCATCGGGAAGTACATCCGGATGCCCCCCAAGGCGTCCACGACGCCGGCGAAGGTGTCGAAGTTGAGCTCCACGTAGTGGTTGATCGGGATCCCGAAGTCGCTCTGGATGGCGCTCACGAGCTGACTCGGACCCTGGTACAGGGCGGTGTCGATCTTGTTGGCCCCGGTGGTCCTGGCGTTGGGCACGAACGTGTCGCGGGGGATTGACAGGATCGACACGCGGTGGGTGTTGGGGTCGAGGTGGAGGATCATGACCACGTCGCTGTTGATCCCGGTGACGCCCTCGGAGCAGAGGCCAAAGGCGGGGTTCTGCTGCTTGAGGGAGCAGCGGTCGGTCGAGCCGACGAGGAGGATGTTCTCGGTGTTCTTGATGACCCCGGCTTTCGGCGCGGCCCCCAGCCCCTTCACCTTCACCCGGTGGATCTCGCCGTTCAGGAACCAGAGATAGCCGAAGAGCGATCCCAGGAGCACGAACAGCGCAATGGCGCCGATGATGATCGTCCGCTTGAGACGGCGCCTGCGACGGCCCGACTCGCGAGTCCGTCGACGCTGAGTACGCGAGGACCCCGTGTCGGTATCATTGAGCGTCTGCAATTGGCGGTCTCCGCCGTCTCACTCCGCCTGTGGCCTCGAGGGGCTGGTCGGTCCGGACCTCGTCCACCTGGCTCCCCCTGGTGCGGCCATACCTGGTGGTTCGGCGTTCCGAGCAGCATACATGAGGACCTGGTTGAAAAGGGCTCGGCCCGTGACGAGGGACGGGATCGTCGGCGATCAGTTTTCAGCAGCGGTCGCCGGGTCCGACCAGGCGGCGGCCGTCACCGCAGGGCCCACATCCCACTCAGCCGGGGTAACATTGGCTGGCTAGGGGGATACCACAGACATGAGTCGACGTGACGATCCGTACGGGGGTGGCGCGGGGCAGGGACCTCGCGTCGACGCCATCAGGCTCTGGGCCGGTGGTGTCGCCGCCGCCTTCGTCGCCGCCGGGATCGTCATCGTGGGCCTGCTGGTCGCGCGCGTCCTCAATGTCCACGTGCTCATCAACACGGGGGGCGGGGCCCTTCTCGACGTGAACACCGGGTGGTACGCCCTCGGGGCGGCGGCGGCCACGCTGGTGGCGACCGCCCTGATGTATCTGCTCCTGCTCAGCGCGCCGCGTCCGGAGCTGCTCTTCAGCGCCATCATGGGCATCGTGACGGCCCTGGCCGTCCTCCTGCCGTTCACGGCGTCCGCCACCCTCGAGTCGCAGGTCACAGTGGCGGCGATCAACCTCGCGGTGGGGGTCACGGTCATCGGCCTCATCTCGGGTTTCGGACAGACCGTGTCGAAGCAGCCACCGTCCGGATCCGGCCAGCCGCCGCAGCGGCCCTACCGGGACCCGTACCAGGATCCCTATCGCGACCAGTATCGGGAACCGCGTCGGGACCCGTACCGGGACACCTACCGGGATCCCTACGGGCGCTAGCCCCCTCGGCGCCTTCGAGGGGGGTCGACGATCGCGTCAGTTCGCCGGCTTCGCCGCCCTGGCGAACAGCCAATTGCGCATGTAGAGGCCGCCGGTCTTGTCGTTGGCAGCCGCATCCATCACCGCCTGGCCCAGTACCGGGCGCGACACCGCCGGGTCGTAGTCGGGTAGCACGGCCAGCGCGAAGATGTCGGTCTGGAGGAAGGCGGCGAGGAAGTCGGGCGTGATGGCGATCGGCACCAACTCCGTCGTGATGTCGTCGAACCCCGCCTGGCGCAGGGCGTCGACGAGGCTTTCCTGTGAGAGCTCCTCGCGCCCCTTGTAGTGCCGTTCCTCAGTCGACTCCCGCTTTGGGGTGGATCGCAGCTGGCGCAGCGCACGCAGCAGCGTCGCCTTGGCCAGTCGATGCTCGTCCTCGCCGCTGGCGTCGCGGTGGAAGGCGGTACTGACCGACATCGTCCCCTTCGGTCGCAGGACCGAGAAGATGTTGGTCGTGGCGCGGGGGAGGTCCTCGAACAGGTGGATGGCGTTGGCCACGATCACGTGATCGACCGAAGCCGGTCGGACGTGCTCGAGGAGGCGCTCGGCCGTGGCCGGCACGTAGCGGGCCCGGTCGCCGAGGGCGGCTCTGGCCGCGGCGAGCTCGGTCTCGTCGGGCTCGACGATGATCAGCTCGGCGGGGTCGCACCGCTCGAGGACGGCCAGGGCCATGGCACCGGTGCCTCCGCCGAGATCCATCACCACCTGCGCGGGTTGGATCCCCGCGAAGCGGACCAGGTGATCGATGCCCGCCTGATAGGCGTGATCGCGGGTGAAGGCCTCGTAGGGAGTGTGAACCGCCCTGTCCATGGCTCCTCTGCCGCATGCTCCCACGAGTCTCGTGGAGGTCCCGACGACCGCAGCGCTCGATGATAGCTAGCCCTGCACCGGAGGGAGCACGCACCGGGGTGCCGTCCCCCGGCCCGCCGGGACCGAACGCCGGGGAGGTCCGCCGAGAGCCGGGCTCAGTCGGTGGCCGCGGGGGTCACCACGAGACAGCCGTTGTGGCCGCCGAACCCGAACGAGTTCGACAGGACGGGGGCTGGTGACCATGGACGCGGTGCCCCGGCCACCACGTCGAGTTGGAGGTCGGGATCGGGGTCCTCGTATCCGGCGGTGGGGGGGATGAGACCCCGCTCGATCGAGAGCGCCACGGCGACGGCCTCGATGGCTCCGGCTGCTCCCATGGCGTGACCGGTGACACCCTTGATCGATGTCAGCGGGGGCCCCGGCGAGCCGAAGACCTTGGCGATCGCCTCGGCCTCGGCGGCGTCGTTCAAGGGGGTCGAGGTGCCATGGGCGTTGATATGGCCGATCTGGCTCGGCACCAGGCCGGCGTCGGCCAGCGCCAGCTCCATGCAGGCGGCCGCCCCGGTGCCTCCCGGAGCGGGCATCGTGATGTGGTGGGCGTCGGCGTTGCTCGCTGCCCCCGTCACCTCACCGTAGATGCGAGCCCCGCGGCTCATAGCCCGCTCGAGGTCCTCGAGGACGACGGCGGCGGAGCCCTCGGCCATGAGGAACCCGTCCCGCCGGGCATCGAACGGCCGGGAGATGCCGATCTGGGAGAGGGCGGTCGTGTTGGTCAGGGCGGCAACAGCGGGGTCGATCATGGCTCCCTCCGCGCCGCCCGCCAGCATGACCTCGCAGCGGCCGCTCGCCACGAGGCGCGCCGCGTTGGCGACGGCGTGGGTCCCCGTCGCACAGGCGGTGGAGATCGTCTCGCACGGGCCCCGCCACCCGGTCCGCATGGACACCAGGGCCGAGCCGGCGTTGAGCATCATCATGGGTACCAGGAAGGGGGAGACACGATCCGAGCCGCGGTCCCGCTCGACGACGAACTGGGTCTCGAGGGTCTCGATGCCCCCCGCGCCGGTACCCATGACGACGCCCGCCCGGTCGGGGTCGACATCGACGGCGCCGGCGTCCTCGACGGCCATGGCCGCCGCCGCCACGGTCAGCTGGCCGAACCGGTCGACCCGGCGGACCTCCTTTGGACCGAGCCACAGGGACGGATCGAAGCCGACGACGCGGCGCTCGCCCGTCGGCGCGGGGCCGCACAGGCCGTCCCAGAAGGCGTCCTTCCCGAGTCCGCAGCAGGAGACGACCCCCAGTCCGGTGATCGCCACCCGTCGGGCGGTCACCTCATGGGCTCCGGCCTCACCCCACACCAATCGCATCAGGGCGCCACCTTAGAGCGGACGGCGGCGTCTCCGGCCCCGTCGCCGCCTCTGACCGAGTCGCGGGGAGGCGGCAGCAGGGGGCAGGTCAGTGCTCGTCCCAGTGGCCGTCGTGGGCCGCGTGCCGGTGCTCGCCATGGACGAAATCGGTGTGGTCGTCGTGGGCGACGGCGGCGTGGCCACAGCCCTCACCGTGGGTATGGTCGTGACTGTCGTGGGTCACGTGGACGGCGGGGACGCACTCGTCCCAGTGCCCGCCGTGGTCCCGGTGGACGTGGCCGTCGTGGAGGTAATCGGTGTGGTCGTCATGAAGGACTGCGACGTGCCCGCAGCTCACGCCGTGGGCGTGCTCGTGACTGCCGTGGGTCTGGTGGTTGTCAGCGGTCATGGGTGATGAACCTCCGTTGTGGGATCTGACTGGGTAGAGCTCCGGTGGCCGGGCTCTGTGCCGTGGGTGATGGCGTCGTGAGCGATGTGGGCGACGTGGTCGTCCGCCAGGGTGTAGACGGTCTCCTTGCCCTGGCGGGCGGCGGTGACCAGTCCGGTGCCGCGCAGCACCCTGAGGTGCTGTGAGGCGAGGGACGGCGAGATGCCGAGGTCGTCGACCAGCTCGTGCACGCACCGAGGGCGCTCGGCCAGCAGCAGGACGATCGCCAGGCGATGAGGCGTGCCGAGGGCCCGGAGCAGATCGCAGCCCTTGGCGAGGGCCGTGTCATCCGGCGCGACGCTGCGAGGCGTCACCGGGCTCGCTGTCATGTCAACAGTTTAGCGATTGTTCAAACGTTTGTCCATGACGGCGGCCCGAGCAGGCCGGGGACCGAGGTCGTCAGCTGGCGACGGGATCGAGGATGACGAGCGGGATCTCCCGGTCGGTGCCCTGCTGGTACTTGTCGTAGTCCGGCCATACCGCAGTGGCTCGAGGCCACCACTCGGCCTTCTCGGCCGGCGTCGCCGTGTGGGCGCTGTAGTCCTTGAGGTCGGGGCCGTCCTGAAGGCTCACGGTCGGACTGGCAACCAGGTTGAGGTACCAGACCGGGTGCTTGGGCGCCCCGCCCATGGAGGCAACTACTGCGTACTGGTCGCCGCGCCGGATCCGCATGAGCGGGTTCTTGCGGATGGCGCCGCTGTGGCGACCGCGTGTCCACAGAACGACGCACGGCTTGCCCTCCAGCTCGGCGCCCTCCTGGCCGCCCGTCCGCTCGTAGGTGTCCACCTGGTCAGCGACGGGCTCCCAGGCGCTCGGCTCGTACTTTCCCTCCAGAGTCATGCGGACCTGTCTACCACCACGACCCGTTCGTCTAGCGCGAGAACGGTGTCTCCGGTGTGGCTTGTCGCTCACCGTCGATCGTGAGGTCGACTCGCTCGTTGAAGAAGCACAGAAGCCCGGCGACGCCCTCCGCCTGAGGGATGGGAGACTCGTAGCTCCACACGATGTCATCGTGCACCTCGCCGCCGACCTCGAGCGACCAGTACGACGCCTGGCCCTTGAACGGGCAGGTCGTCTCGGTGCTGGTGGGCCGGAGCAGCTCGGTGCGCACGTCCTGGCGGGGAAGGTAGTACCGCGTGGGCAAGCCGGTCTCCTCGAGGAGAACCGGGTGCTGCGAGTCGGCGACCGTCTCGCCGCCGACTGCGATCTCGACGTGGAGATCGGCAGGCGTGATCGTGATCTGGTGACCCTGTGTCATGGTTCAGGCAACGGCTCAGAGTCCGCCGGCATTCCGGCGGGCCTCGGGGGACTCAGGATAACCCTTTGGTCATGTCCAGCACGGCAGTCACCGTGCGCCAGTTCCGCACGGTGATCGGGGTGGCGAGGATCCGGTCGAGGCCGTTGAGCACCTTGCTCTGACCGATGCCGTTCGGGGCCCAGATGTAGATCTCGCGGCCCCTGTGGTGGAGCACATCGGGTGGCGACCGGTGCGGATCGAGCGCCGCGATGGCGCGTTGGTCGGGAACGGCCTCCAGGAAGCCGACGTGCAACTGTCTCCCATGGTCGACCCCCGGCTGGAGGAACGGGTTCTTGGCCGCCACCTCGACCATCTGGCTGGCGCTTCGCACGATGACACCGACGTCGAGCCCGAAGGTGTCGCTCACGTGCTGGCGGACGTCGGCTGCGACCCCCTTCTCCTGGAGCCTGCTGCGCAGGACGACGTTGCCGCTCTGCACGTACGTCTGGACGTCACGGTGGCCGCTCGAGGTCAGCACCTGGCGCAGAGTTCCCATGGCAACCCGGTTGCGCCCCGCCAGGTTGATGCCCCGTAGCAGCACGACGTAGGTCGGCACCTCGGCATACTGCCACCTTCCCGGGCACCGTCCCCGGGTGCCACGGGCCGCCCCGCGTGGCCCAGCCGATGATTCCCGGTGCCGGGCGTCGTCGTAGCAGTGTGGCGCAGCGACACCGGGACGCGATGGTCGTGCTCGCCCGCGACGACGTGGAGCTGGCAACCTGGCCGTTTTGGTGGTGGGGTCGCCCGGGCCTCGAAGCCGTGGACGAGCTGGCGCGGCTGCAGCTCGTCGCCACACGCCTGGGCTGCTCGATCCGCCTGCGCACTGCCTGCGACGAGCTTTGCGACCTGCTGGACCTGGTCGGCCTGAGCGACCTCCTGCTCGGAGACATCGGCCGAGTGGCCCGGACGGACGGGGACGCCGAGGGCGGTAACGAGATCGGACCTCCCTAGCCGAGGAACCGAGGTAGCTAACCCGGGTGGAGGCTCGGAGGCCGGGCCTCGGTGGTCGCCGACGGGCGGACCCGAGCCCGCCAGCTGGCGTAGGCGGGGACGAGGGCGACCGACGCCAGCACGACCAGGGACGGCTCGGCCTCGACTCTGAGGCGCGTCTGTCCGTAGGACGCGAAGGTGCTCGCGGTGACGATGACCGCAGGGACGACGAGGGGCCAGACTCCGGCGCGGCGGCGCCACAGGACGACGACGCCCCCGATCGCGAGCGCAAGCAGCGGATAGAAGAAGGCGAGGCCCAATCCCGTCACCCACTGTGGGCGACCCTCGTTCTCGTTCCACTGCAGCATGTCGAGCGGACGGAACAGGCTCCAGTCGCGACCGATACGGGCCGCGCTGACGACGACCAGGCGTTGCAGGTGGCCCTTCATGTAGTGGATGCCCTCGCCCCGGTAGATCCTGGAGACGGTTGACTCGTCGCCCGCAGGCGGGATGCGGGGCAGACAGACGCCCGGTGCGTCGACCACGAGCCCCAGACCGTAACCGTGGTAGGCGGCGTCGCAGTTCGACGCCAGGAGTGTGGCCCCGTCGTTGGTCGAGATGAACGTGGCCGTCTGGAAGCGGCTCAGGTTGTAGGCGACCCAGGGCGCCATCACCAGGCCGGCGGCGACGAGGATCGCCCCGGCTCGGGCCAGACGCCTGCGCATGGTCGCCCGGTGCTTCGGCAGGACGAACCAGACGGCGAGGAGAGGGGCGAGCAGGACCAGCTCCGCCCGGGCGAGTGTGGCCAGTCCGCAGACGGCACCAAGCCCGACAGCGGTCAGGAGACGGGGCCGCCTCGCCAACCGGTACGCCAGCAGCATGGCGATGACAACGGTGAGAGCGGTCAATGTCTCTGACATGATGAGCCCGTCGTTGACCCAGAGGTTCGGGTAGACGGCGGCGATGGCGGCGGCGAGAAGTCCCACCCTGGTGCCGGCGATCTCCCGGCCGAGCAGGCCGACGAGCAGCACCGCGGCCGACCCGAGCACGACCATCGTGAACCGCATGGCGAGGGCGCTGCCACCGGTGGCCCAGGCGACCGGAGTCAGCACCAGGACCGTGAGCGGTGGGTGCACCGCTGTGGGAAGCAGCGGTGTGTTGGGGTGAGTGAGCGCCTGGAACGGGTCGGTGAACCCGTGCCCCGTCGCCACCTGCTGCGCCTCGAGCTGGTAGAAGACGGCGTCGTAGAAGTGCCTGTCGTAGCGGGACACGCCGAGCACGAAGGCGGTGCGCACCCCGAAGGCCACGACCACGATGAGCAGCAGGGCGGTGAAAAATCGTCGGGACCCGTCGGGGACCCGTGCAGCGAGGCTGCCTCGGACCCTCGATGGCAGCCGTCCGGTTCGTGTCGGGCGGACCTGATCGTGTTGGCCAGTGGCGGGAGGAGGCATCGTCTCCGTTCTGCTGGCAGCTGTGGCCCGCACGCCAATACGGGCGGCAGGACCCTATCAACCTGCCCGAGGCCAGGGCTATCCTCTCGCCGTGTACCGTCAGCTCTCAGTGGTGCTGGTCGTGCCAGTGCTCGACGAGGCGGGGAAGATCGGTGAGGTCGTGCGACGTGCGCCCCGCGCGATCGTCGACGAGGTTGTCGTCGTGGACGATGGATCCACGGATGGGTCCCGTGAGGAGGCCGCCGCCGGAGGCGCCAACGTCATCGAGCTGGGCAGCACCCAGGGAGTCGGCGCCGCCCTCCGGATCGGCTTCGAGCACGTCCTGGCGAGCGGCGCGGACGCCGCCGTCGTGGCCGCCGGCAACAACAAGGACGCGCCCGAGGAGATCCCGACGCTGCTCGACCCGATCGCCGATGACCGAGCCGACCTCGTGCAGGGCTCCCGGTTCCTGAGCGCAGGGGCGAGCCTGGGGGACATGCCGGGCTATCGACGGGTCGCCGTGAGGCTCCACTCGCACCTCTTCTCCCGTCTCGCCGGCTGTCGGGTCACCGACTCGACGAACGGCTTCCGGGCCATCCGCACGAGTGTGCTTCGTGACCCGAACCTCGAGCTCGACCGGTCGTGGCTCGATGCCTACGAGCTCGAGCCGTACCTCCTCCTCCGCGCCATCAAGCTGGGCTATCGATTCCTGGAGGCCCCCGTCACCAAGGTCTATCCCGACCGAGCGCTCGGTCAGACGAAGATGCGCCCAGTTGTCGACTGGTGGTCGATCCTCCGGCCGCTGGCGGTCGCTGCCATCGGGGGTGAGCGGCTGTCGCGCCGCTACTATTCGAAGGGATGATCGACATCGGCGTGGTGGGCGCCGGCCATTGGGGACCCAATCTCATTCGCAGCTTCCAGGACCTCCCCGGGAGTCGGGTGGTGTGGGTGATCGATCACGACCGTCGACGCCTCGATGAGGTCCAGGGGCGTTACCCCGGAGTCAGGGTCGGGGACGATCCGGTTGCCGCCCTCCCAGACGTTGACGCCCTCGTGGTGGCCACGCCGGCGACGAGCCATTTCGCGCTCGCCCACCTCGCACTCTCGGCGGGCAAGGACGTATTGATCGAAAAGCCGATGACAATGGGCATCGGCGACGCGGAGGAGCTCTGCCGGCTGGCGCGGTCGTCCGGCAACGTCCTCATGGTGAGCCACCTCTTCCTCTACGCGCGGGCCGTTCAGTGGGTGCGCGACTACCTCTGGGCCGGACAGCTCGGATCCGTCTACCACCTCACCATGGTGCGCAACAATCTCGGCCCGGTCCGGGACGACGCCAACGCCGCCTGGGATCTGGCGGCCCACGACATCTCGATCGCGAACTACTGGCTCAAGGCCGTGCCCATCGCCGTCTCGGCTGTCGGAGGCAAGTGGATCAACCCCTGCGTCGAAGACGCCGTCTTCGTCACCATGCGCTATCCAGACGATGTTCTCGTCAATCTGCACGCCTCCTGGCTCAGCCCCCGCAAGGTGCGGGATATCACGGTGGTCGGGAGCCAACGGATGCTGACCCTCGACGACATGAATCTCACCGAGCCAGTGAGGGTATACGACAAGCGGGTGCTCGATGGGGGCGAACGGAGCAGGGGTGTCGTCGACACCTTCGCTTCCTTCCGGGCCAGCATCCGCGAAGGAGACATCTCCATTCCTCGGATCACCCTGGAGGAGCCGCTCAAGACCGAGTGCATGCACTTCCTCGAATGTGTCGTGAAGCGGACAGAGCCGATCACGAGCGGACGTCAGGGGACGAGCGTCGTCCGAGTCCTGGAGGCGATCGATCGTTCCCTGCAGGACGAGGGCAGAGAAGCGGTGCTCGAGGTGGAACGGGTTGACAGTCCCGCTGGTTGACCTGCGAGCGGAGCACGACGAGATCGCCGACGAGGTTCGTCGAGGATGGGCGCTGGTCATCGATCGCACGGCCTTCATCCTCGGCGAGGAGGGGAAGGCATTCGAGTCCGAGCTCGCCGGCTTCACCGGAGTCCGCCACTGCGTAGCGGTCGCCAACGGCACCGACGCCCTCGAGATCGCCCTGCGCGCGTGCCGTATCGGCCCCGGCGACGAGGTCATCGTTCCCGCCAACTCCTTCGTCGCCAGCGCATTGGCGGTGCTCCGGGCCGGCGCCACCCCCGTCCTCGCCGACGTCGACTCCGAGACACTCCTCGTCGATGCCGAGCACGCGGCTCGACACACCGGACCCCGGACACGGGCCATCATGCCGGTCCATCTGCACGGGCACGTCGCGCCCGTCGCCGAGCTTCGGCGCCTGGCCGACGAGGTGGGCGCCGTTCTCATCGAGGATGCCGCCCAGGCCCACGGGGCGGCGCGGGGCGACACCAGGGTCGGGGCGGCGGGCGCCATGACAGCGATGAGCTTCTACCCGGCGAAGAACCTCGGCGCCTATGGTGACGCCGGCGCCGTGCTCACGGGCTCCGACGAGCTGGCAACGAGTGCCCGCGCCCTGCGCAACTACGGCAGCGAAGCTCGCCACGAGCACGACGAGCAGGGGTTCAACTCCCGTCTCGACGAGCTTCAAGCCGTTGTCCTCCGGGCCAAGCTCCGCCGCCTGACCCGCTGGAACCAGGCCCGGCGGGAGGCCGCCAGCCGGTACGACCTGCTCCTCGCCGACCTCGAGAAGGTGCGGAGACCTTCGGGGGCCGACGTTGACGGCTCCGTCTGGCACCTCTACGTGGTGCGGGTGCCGGACCGTGACAAGGTCCTGGGCCGGCTCAACGAGGCGGGCATCGGCGCTGGCGTCCACTACCGGACGCCCATCCACCTCCAGGGCTTCGCCGGGCCCCTCGGTTACGAGAAGGGTGACTTTCCGGTCGCCGAGGCCGCGTGCGAGGAGATCCTGTCGCTGCCGCTGTTCCCGAGGATCACGCTGGAGCAGCAGGAGCGAGTCGTCGACGAGCTGGATCGCGCCCTGCGATGAGACCGCCGGCCGGCGTGTTCGTGCACGAGCACGCCCTGCTGGAGACCGACGACGTTGGCGCCGGGACCAGGATCTGGGCCTTTGCGCACGTGTTGGGCGGTGCCCGGATCGGTCGAGACTGCAACGTCTGCGACCACGTCTTCATCGAGGACGACGTGTCGATCGGCAACGACGTCACGGTGAAGAACGGGGTGCTCATCTTCGACAGGGTGACGATCGAGGATGAGGTCTTCATCGGCCCCGGCACCGTGTTCACCAACGATCGCCTGCCGCGCGTCACCTCGCCCCGGCAGACTCCCACCCTGCTTCCGACCCTCGTCCGGCGCGGCGCCAGCATCGGTGCGAACGTCACGGTCCTCAGCGATCTGACCGTCGGCGCTCGGGCCTTCGTCGCTGCCGGATCCGTCGTCAGTGGCGACGTCCCACCTCACGGGCTCATGATGGGCAACCCGGCGCGCCGCGTCGGATGGGTCTGCTCCTGCGGGAAGCGACTCCCGCCGTCGCTGCGGTGCGAGTGCGGGCGGGCGTTCACCCTGTCCGGCGAGGTCGAGGGTCCCCTGCCCGCGGCCGGACCCTAGGTTGACAGGTCCGACCGGGCGGCCGTGCAGCCGGATCGTGCTAGCGAGGCGGTATCGGTGGGTTCGCCCTCGGTCGGGTGATCTCGAAGAACCCCGGTTCCTGGGAGAGGATCTGGATGGCGTCCCACAACCGGGCGGCCCCTTCGCCGGTCGGGGCTGGTGCCATCACCGGGCCCTTGAGACCATGTGGCGGGTCGGTCCGCACGACGATCGTCGGCGTCTGGGTCTTGTGCCCGCCGAACTGGTATGCGATGTCCATGGCCTCGACGATCGGGGCGTCCCACTTCTCGTCGTCGGCTGCGGTGAGAACGTCGGCGTCGAGCCCGCAGGCCGCCGCGCAGGCGGACAGGAGCGTGTCATCGCGCGCCGTATCGGAGGCGAAGAACCGAGCGCCCCACTCGGTGTACAGGGCGTCGACGGCCTCCTCGCCGTGTGCCGCCCGCGCCGCCTCGAAGATGCGAAGCATGCGGTGGGACAGGGCGTGGCCGCGAAGGGCAGCCTCGCGCAGGTGCTGGGGGACGGTCGCAGCCACGCCGTAGTCGTCGCGGATCTCGAGACAGTAGGAGGGCCAGCTCAGTGACAGGCCGCGCTCGGGGGCCACCTCCTTGAGCCAGCGACCCGTGATCCATGCCCACGGGCAACTCGGATCCACGTACATCTCGACGTCGGTCATCGCGTCAGACTATCCAGTCACGATCCTGGGACGACCTCGTCAGGCGTCGCTGTCGCCGGGCGAGCCGCCCGCCACCTCGTAGGACCAGAGCTCCGACGAGACCGAGACAGGGCCCCCATGGGGTGAGGGGCGGTCCGCTCCGGCGTGCCCGTGGGCGAAGGCCGGCGAGCTGACCCAGGCCTGGAACGCCCCCTCGTCCCGCCAGGTCGTGACGACGAGCCATTGATGCCGTCCGTCGGTCGGCCGCAGCAGCTGAAAGCCCTCGAAGCCGTCCTGATCATCGACGGCGTGGGCACGGGCGGCGAAGCGCCGGGCGAGCTCGTCGCCGGAGTCCTCGGGGACGGTGATGGCGTTGATCTTGATCACGGTCATGCACCGATTTGATCAGAGTCGGCTCGGGCGAGGGACATCGGGAACTGCCTCACCCGCTCGCCGCGTCAGTCGTCGATCGCCGCGTACGCCCCGGTGAGGAAGTCGAGGGCGATGTCCGGCGGGTTGGGCGAGCTCCAGGCCGCGTTGGTCATCAATACGGCGACCATCTGCTCGGAAGGGTGTCCGGAAGTGGTCATCAGTGAACCTCACGCCTGCTTCAGGCGGCCCCTCAGGGCGCCGAAGCACAGGGCCATGCTGACGACGGCGACCACCGCGATGGCGGCGAGCGCCTGGCCGAGCTCGCTCCACTGCCAGCCCTGCATGGTGAGCGACCGCAAGCCGCCGAGGACGTAGGTGACCGGGTTCCAGGCGGCGACGGTGTTCAACCAGCCGGTGAGCTGCGATCGGGGCACGTACGAGGACGTGAGGAACAGGAACGGGAAGAACAGCAGGAAGGCGCTGTTCACCGCGGCCGGGTTACCCGTCTTGAGTGCGATGGCGTAGCCGAACCCGGCGAACGCCAGACTCCAGAGGGCGGCGAACAGGACGAAGACGACGACACCCAGCGGCCCGGCCTCGAAGTTGACGCCGAGGGCGAAGCCCAGGATGACGATGGGCACGGTGAGGGCGCAGGCCACAGCGACGTCAGCCACCATGTGCCCGAGCAGGATGGAGAGCCGGCGCACGGGTGTCATCAGCAGCCGGTCGAAGTAGCCGTTCTCGACGTCGAGGACGAGCGCTGGCGCCCGGGAGATCCCGGTGACCCCGAGCAGGATGGCCGTCGCCATCATGAAGGCCTTGAAGTCGAAGCCCCCGATGCTCCTCTCGGTCAGGCGCTGCAGCGTCCCGATATTGACCACGAAGAAGAACAGCGCGATGAAGACGGGCGGGATGACCGCCGTCATGTCGCGGGGGATGGCGCGCAATGCCCGCCCGGCGATGGAAATGACGTCACGGGCGAAACCGGCCTGGCGGGGCCGGATCGCGCTGGGCCGGAGCTCGGTCCGCTGGCCGGTCGTGATCACGGTCGCTGTCATTGGGTGACCTCCTCGATCTCCTCGTCGATGCCTTCCTCCGGGCGGATATGGGTACCGGTCAGCTCGAGAAACACGTCGTCCAGCGTCGGGGTGCGCAGCGTCAGGTCCCGGACCTGGATGCCGCCGCCGGCGAGGGCGACGGCGACGGGCCCGATCGTCCCGGCGCCGTTGGTTGCCGTGACGACGACCTCGCTGCCGCTGGCATCGACGGCTTGGACGCCGTCCACACGGGCCAGGGAAGCCAGGGCCGTCCCCGCATCGCCGTCCACACGGGCGACGATCACGTCGTTTCCGACCTTGCGCTTCAGGTCTGCCGGCGGACCCTCGGCAACGAGGCGACCGGCACTCAGGATGCCGACCCGGTCGGCCAGCTCGTCAGCCTCCTCCAGGTACTGGGTCGTCAGGAAGATCGTGACCCCGAGCTGGTTGTTGAGGCGGCGGACCTCCTCCCACACCCGGGCTCGACTCATCGGATCCAGGCCCGTGGTGGGCTCGTCGAGGAAGAGGACCTCCGGGTTGTGCACCAGGGCGGCGGCCAGGTCGAGGCGCCGGCGCATCCCGCCCGAGTACGTGCTGATCGGCCGGGCCAGGGCATCACCGATGTCCACCAGCTCCTTCAGCTCTACCAGCCTCTCCTCGATCTCGCCACGGGTCAGCCCGTAGAGCCGTCCCTGGAGCCGCAGCAGCTCCTCACCGGTCTGGCGCGGGTCGAGGGCGGCCTCCTGGAGCGCCACGCCGATCCGCAGTCGTACCTGCCCCGGCTCGGTGGCGACGTCGTGACCAGCCACCGTCGCCCGGCCGGCCGTCGGCGCCAGCAGCGTGCAGAGCACGCGGACGGTCGTTGACTTGCCGGCGCCGTTGGGGCCGAGGAAGCCGTAGATCTCGCCCTGGCGGATATCGAGGTCCAGCCCGTCGACGGCCGTCACTCCGTCGAACGTGCGGACCAGGCCTTCCGTCGTGATGGCTGGCATGCGGTGTCTCCTTGGATGATCGGAGGTGTCGCCGACGAGGGCATCGTCGTGAACAGTCAGGCTCGTCATGGCCTCATCTTCCGGGTCGAAACCGGCCATCTGATGGCCGGTTTGCAGACGAATTTTCGGATGCCATCGGTCGCCTCCGAGCCGCCGTTCTTGCGGAGGGCGGACGTCGGTGGTGAGACGACGACGCCAACCGAGACTCATCGCTCACCACGACGGGGTTCGGGCGCCGTCGCACCGACTCTGGTTCAGCGCTCGCGGTAGGTGGCGGTGAGCTCTGCCCCCACGCGCGCCAGGCGCTCGCGCAGCTCCTGGGGGTCGAGGACCTCGACGGCGCCGCCGAGCCCGGCGATCTCGCCGGCGAGTGACTCGACGTGATGTCCTCGAAGCTCGATCTCGACCCGACCGTCGGCGGCCGCCGCTCCGATGCGGACGCGGTTGCCGAGGACCCAACGGCACAGCTGGACGGCGTCCGGGCTGGCGAGGGCCCGGGCCCGGACCGGCGTGCGACGCTGCTCGATCTCGTCGGTGATCAGCCGCCATGCCTGGGCCAGCTCGAAGCCGGCCGGACGCACGACGGGCTCACCAGTGGGCTCGACGGCCGTCATGCGGTCGACACGGAACGTCCGCAGCCCCGCGTCGGTGTCCGCCACCAGGTACCACGTCGAGCCCTTGGCGGCCAGGCCGAGCGGATGCACGACCCGAGTGCTCGGTTCGCGGTTGCGGGCAACGTAACCGAGCGTGACCTGCTCGGCCTCGACGACGGCGCGCTGCACGGCATCGAGGAGCGGCGGAGCCGGTCGGGGATTCACGTGATCGTCCCAGCCGCCGGGGTCGACCACCACGGCCGCCGAGGCCGCCTCGGCACCGGACCGCAGCGGCTCGGGGAGGGCGCGCACCAGCTTGCGAAGGGCGGCCTTCACCTGAGGGGTGGCCGAAGCGGTGGACGGCCCCGCGATCAGGAACAGAGCCCGAGCCTCACCGGCGGTGAGGCCGCTCAGGTCGGTGCGCCCGCCGCCGGCCAAGCGCCAGCCGCCGTTGCGACCCTGCTGCGAGTAGATGGGCAGGCCGGCCACACCGAGGGCCTCCAGGTCGCGACGGGCGGTCCGCTCCGAGATCTCCAGCTCCTCGGCGACCTCCGCCGCCGTCAGGTGGCCGCGGGCTTGGAGGAGAAGGAGGATGGCGACGAGCCGGTCGGCGCGCACCGGATCATCTTCTCAGAGAAACCGGCCAGGACCTGACCGGTTTCGGGCCTCATGCTGCGATCCGCGCCGCAACCCGAGGAGGACGAAAATCATGGACTGGAAGCTCGAGCTGGTACAGGTGCCGGTCTCGGACGTCGACCGCTCGAAGGCGTTCTACGCGGACATGGCCGGCTTCAATGCTGACAACGACGTCACGGTCAGCGATGAGATCCGCTTCGTGCAGCTGACCCCACCCGGGTCGGCGTGCTCGATCGCCATCGGGACGGGACTCACTGAGATGCCGCCGGGCGCCGTTCAGGGACTCCAGCTGGTCGTTGCCGACATCGGGCCAGCGCGGGCCGAGCTCGTCGATCGTGGTGTCGACGTCAGCGAGGTCCAGGACTTCCCTTGGGGTTCGTTCGTGTACTTCCAGGACCCCGACGGCAACGGATGGGCGGTGCAGCAGGTCCCACCTCGGTAGGCGTCAGTCATAGGGTGCCAGCCATAGCACTCACTCATTCCGAACAGCAGTTCCTCGCCGGCCAGCAGCAGGGGCGGCTTGCGACCGTGGCGCCAGGAGGTTTCCCCCACGTGAAGCCGGTCGGCTTCTCGTACAACGTCGAGCTCGGCTCGATCGACATCGGTGGGTGGTAGATGCCGCTACTCCAGCCCGAGCTGCTCGACGAGTGTGTCCACGTCGACACCCTCGGGAATGAGCCCCAGGCGATCGGCGTCGGCCAGCAGCTCCCGTGCTGACTTGGGCCACCACGGCGGCGAGGCCGCGCTCTCGATCGTTGCCGGATCCACGGGCGACCGGGTCGCGGACGCCTGGTAGACGGCGAAGCACAGCTGCAGGACCTCGATGGCGCGTGGGCCGGACATCTCTGGCTGCGTTCCCTCGAGCAGGGCGTCGACGAAGGCGCGAGATGCCAGGCGAAAGCCCGTTCCCCAGTCGGCGTCCAGATTCGAGAAGGAGACCATCGTGCCGTCGGAACGGTGCCAGAGCAGGGGAGAAAGGTCGAGCATCTCGCCCGTCGCTCGGGTGACCCAGACGAACCCGTCGGTGCCCTGCACCTCGAAGACCTCGTCGGCGCCGTAGTAGCGGGTCCGTAGTCGCATGTGGGGCGCGTGCGTGACTTCCATCGTCGCCAGCAGATCGTCACGTTCGTACTCGAAGATGGCCGCTGTCGGGGCCTCGAAGAACAGCGCTCCGCGGCGCACGACCGCCTGCACGCTGCGGATCCGCTCAGGGAACAGCCACAAGGCAACTGCGTACTTGTGGACGACATCGTCGAAGAGGTGCCCCCCCGGGCTCCTGCTGTCGAACCGCCACTCGTAGCCAGTGGGATCGAGAGCGGACTGGAAGGGCGAGTCGGTGTCGCCGACGACCGTGCGGATGCGGAGCATCGTGGGCGTCCCGATGGCGCCGTCGGCGATCAGCCGCTTCGCCTCGACCAGGGGCGGATAGTGATAGAAGCACTCCGAGACGCGGAACACGATCCCCGCCTCCTCCGCAGCAGCAAGCATGATCCGCGCCTCGGTCACGCTGTTGGCGACGGGCTTCTGGCAGCTGACGTGCTTGCCGGCGCGGGCCGCGGCGACGACGTGGTCCTTGTGCAGGTGGGTTGGCGTCAGGATCTCGACTGCGTCGATGTCCCGGTCGTCGAGAAGATCCTCCAAACGTGTATAGACGCGGGGTACGTCCCACTCACGCGCCCGGCGCTCGGCCACCTCGGCGCGCGGGTCACAGACCGCAACAACGTCGCAGCGCTCGTGCTCGAGGTAGCCCGCCAGGTTGAGGGGCGCGATGTTCCCCGCGCCTACCACCCCGAGCCGCACCCGCTCCATAGAGCCCTCCTGGTTCATTCGTCGTCGGCGAGTCGATCACCCTCGCGCTCGTCGCGCTCGGCCCATTCGATCAGCTCGTCGAGGGAGTAGACCGCCGCGTCGATTCCAGCGTGAAGGTCGCCGAGCTTCGCGAACCGTCCCCCGACGGTGGAGACGGTGCAGTCACCAGGTACGACATCGTCGATCTCGTCCCACATGATGGGCGTCGAGACCGTCGCCCTGCTCACCCCGCGGACCGAGTACGCGGCAGCGATGGTGTGGTCTCGGCTGTTCTGGTTGTAGTCGACGAAGACCTTGCCCGGCTCTCGGTCTTTGCGCCACCACGTGGTGGTGGCCATCGTCGGAGCCCGGCGCTCGACCTCGCGGGCGAAGGCCAACGCCGCCCGCCGGACGTCCCCGAAACTCCAGCTCGCCTCGATGCGCACGTAGATGTGCAGGCCTGAGCCGCCCGAGGTCTTCGGCCACCCCGTAGCCCCGAGCTCTGTCAGCACCTCCTGTGCGACGTGGGCGACGCGTCGTACGGTGTCAAAGTCGCATTCGGGCATCGGGTCGAGGTCGATGCGCCATTCGTCGGGCCGTTCGACGTCTGTGCGACGGCAGTTCCAGGGATGAAACTCGACTGTCGACATCTGCACCGCCCAGATGACGCTGGCCAACTCGGTCACGCACAGCTCGTCGGCGTGTCGGCCCGAGGGGAAGTCGACACGCACGGTCTCGATCCAGTCCGGGGAGCCGCTCGGGATTCGCTTCTGATGGACCTTCTCGCCGTCGACGCCCCGGGGAAACCGGTGCAACATACAGGGCCGGTCACGCAAGGCCCGAAGAATCCCGTCTCCGACGCTCACGTAGTAGCGAATCAGGTCGAGCTTGGTCACGCCGAGCGCCGGGAAGTAGACGCGATCGGGGTTTGTGATTCGGACGGTCCGTCCCTCGACCGGGAGATCGACCCGCGATGATGTGTCGGTCTCAGCCACTGTCGGCCAGATTCTTCTGGATCGCCTCGAGCGCACGAATGAGGCTCGTGCGCTGGGTCTGGGTGAGCCCTGCCAGTGCCCGGTCGTTGAGCTCTTGCATCTCTCGACCGATCACCTGCTCGAGTCCTCGTGCCTTCGCGGTCAGCACGAGGCGGACGAGACGGCGGTCGGTGGGATGCGGTTCGCGGCGCAATAGGCCGGTCGCTTCCATCCGGGTTGCGGCTCTGGTCACCGTCGGCGTGGCCAGACCCAATCTCCGGGCCACCTCGCCGGGGCTGAGGCCGTCGTCGTCCCACAGACAGCGCAGGACGAACTGCTGTCCCTCGTGGACACCGTGCCTCGAGAACGCCACCATCGCCGCGTGGGCGAGGTCGTGCCTGGTCTCCCAGAAGACGGACTGGAAGTCAGGCGCGCGATCCTTGGCCACGCCGGCAAGCGTACGTCCCCCTTCGCACAGCAGCCGGCTGATGCTATCTTGTTGCTCGGCTAACGACAGTGGAGGCACGAATGAAGCGGGATGACCGCCTCGGGCACCACGTCCTCTGGCACTGCGCCGAGCTCGCCAGTAGCGAGCACGCCTGGTTGGTCGACGACGAAGAGGGCCACAAGCTGGCGGGCGTGGCCGCGTTGCCACTCGACGATGCTCCGTGTCATATCAGCTACGAGGTCATGGTCGACCACCAGTGGGCCCCGCTCGCCGCCACCGCCACCGTCACGACGGCCGTCCAAGTGTCGACGATTGCGCTGGTATCGGTGGGACAGGGCCGGTGGACGCTCGACGCGACGCCGTCACCGCTCCTCGACGGCTGTGGAGACGTCGATCTCGGCTGGACGCCCGCCACCAACACGATCCCGATTCGGCGACTGGCGCTCGAGGTCGGAGAGACCGCGCCCATCTCGGCGGCCTGGGTGCGGTTCCCCGAGCTCGACGTTGTGACCAGCGAGCAGCGCTACACCCGTCTGGGCGATGGCAGGTGGCGGTATCAGTCGGGCGACTACGACTTCGAGCTCCGTACGGACGTGGCCACGGGCCTGGTCCTCGCCTACGGGGACGACCTCTGGCGGGTGGCGGCGATGGCCGTCGGACGCCCACCCACTTGACGCGCCGCGTGGTCAGAATCGGTGACGGGTGTGGGTGAAGCTGCCCTTGCCGAAGGCGAGGATCTTGGTGGGGGTCACCGAGAACACCAGGGCCGGACCTCCACCCTGATGGTGAAAGGCGCCGCTGCGCGCCTCGTACCGCCATCGTCCGTCCCACTTGGTCGTCCAGGCGTGAGCGAGGCGACGGAGCAGCTCGTCGTCGGTGACGGGCACGGCGTCGCCCTCCACGACGACGTCGAGGCCCTCGTTCCATCGGTTGCAGCCGGTCATGAGGATCACGTGAGAGTTGTGTCGGAGGTTGAGGGCCTTCTGCTCGGTGGGGCCGGTGGAGAAGTGGATGGCGCCGTCCAGCCAGACGGCGACCAGGGGCGAGACGTGAGGCCGACCATCGCTCCTGACTGTCGTGATCCAGAAGAGCTCGGCGGTCTCCAGCGCCCGACGGGTCTCTTCCCACGATGTCGGATCGGCGCCGGGTTCGCTGAATCGCTCATCGATCGTCGTCATCGGTTCCAACTTCGCCTCCTGTCCTGCGGTCTGGTGAGTCAGACGAGTTACTTCTGTCTGATTCATCGCCCGCTCCGGCCATCGGCGATCCAGGGCAGGGGCGCGTGGGCAGATCGGGTCACTTTTCGAGCCAATATTGCTCTTGCCCAGCTCGTCGTGCCGTCGGGGACGTCCCCCGCCGTGCGGTCAGCCGTCGTCGGTCATGTGGAAGGTGAACATCTTGTCGGCGTCGATGCGAGCGTACGTCGGCCCGGAATCGAGGAAAGTCTCCCATTCGCTCCCGTATCTTGGGAGGTACACACCGAGAAGGGCCTGTCGAAAGCCGGCGCCTTCGGTGCTGCGCACGTCCGCTGGCGTGGCCCGCCCATGGACCGTCACGGCCAGCTCTTCCCCCGGCAGATGGGTGGCGCTGACGTGGGGGCGACGGCGGATGTGGCGAAACCTCACGGAGTCCGGTGAGGACCCGAAGTAGAACGCGCCTCGATAGAAGATCCCGTCAACGGGGCCGACGAGGGGTCGCCCGTCCGCGGTCACGGTCGCCAGCGCCAGGAGTCGCATGCCCGTCAGCCGTTCGCACAGCTCCTGAGCGGTCAGGCGCCGGTCCGGAGTGATGATGCTCGACAGGTGGGCGCCCGCGGTCGTGATGCTGCGATCGAGGAGGTCCTGGAGCGCCGCCAAGTCCGAAGGAGTCTCGTTCATATCGAGGCCGCGCCGCGCCCGAACAGGGCACTCAGCGGCTGCTGGGGATGACCCTGGAGAGGGCAAGCCCGACAGTGGCGATGCCCCCTGCCACGATCACCAGCGGCGCCAGATCCGATCCCTGCAAGCTGATGACGCCGATGTTGTCCAGCAGCAGCGCGAGACCGAGGATCAGGTAGACGCACCCGGCGAACAGGGGGAGGGGTTGTGCGTGGCTAGGGCGAGCTGCCAACTTGGACCTCCACTGTGCCGACGCCGACGCGCAGATCCGCCCGGGCCAGAGCCGGGAGGTTTGCGGCCGCAAGGGGGACTTCGAGCCCGACCCCGTTCTTGTTCACCCCGACGACGGACGCCCGACCCTCACCGACGGCGATCGTACCCTGGAGAGTGGTGAGTGGCGGAAGGACCACCACCAGGCGACCGACACCGACGCTCGCGACCAGCGGCGGCGGGGGCGTCAGGGTCGGGGGCCGGGGGTAGTGCCGCAGGTCGATGGTGAGCGAGCCCGCCGTCTGGTGGTAGGAGGACGTCAGATCTGCCGTCGTGGTCGGGCTGACGGTCTGCCACCTCATACCCCCCCGCAACGGCACATCAGCGCGCCAGACTCCGAGCAGGATCACGGCCAGCAGCAGGCCCACCACCAGCAGCGCGCGCCGACTGTCCGGCCGACGGCTGCCGACCACGAGGACCAGCCCCATCACGGCCAGGACGGCGTCGAGCAGGCCGCGCCAGGCCACCTGGGTACCGCCCAGGAGGAGCACGCCGAGGACGATGAAGCCGACGCCGGTGGCCAGCGCTCCGAGATGGATCTGGTCAGCTAGAGCGAAGAATCGCTCGCCCTGGAGCCGGTACCAGCTCGGGCCGGCCTGGGGCGTCGCCACCGTGGCGGCCCCGTCGCTTGCACGGGCAGCCGGGGGCTTTCCCGGCCCATCGGCTTGACCCGCGCCATCCGGTTCGTCGGCCCCTGGCTGGTCGGCTCGCTGCGGCTCGTCGACTTCATCGCCGACAGGCTCACCCCGCGGCCCGTCGCCAGCCGCATCGACCTGCGATTGTTCGTGTCGTGCCATGTCGAGCACTCACCCGGGGAATCCCGCGGATCCCACGGCAGCAGAATCCTGTTCTCTCTTGTTTGGACATCGCGCCGTCCGTCTCCTGCGGGTGAGCGACGATCGGGTGCGTCGGCGCGTTGGGACGATGCCGTGGAGGAATGACCACGAGATCCACTGACCTGCACGTACAGAGGTTCGGTGGGGGGCGGGAGGGACGGGCTGACCGCGGGAGCCGCACTACACGTGAGGCGGCGTTCAGTACCGAGAGCCTGAATCCGTGTGAGCCTCTTCGCTCCCGGCGTCGATGGCGCGGACGAGTTGAGCGTGGTCCCGCTCGTTCTGATCGGCGTAGAGGTGAGCGAACTCACGGATGGGAGCGTCGAACTTCGGGCCCTTCCCGATGTAGCCATCGATTGCCACTGGGTCGCCGGTGCGGGCGTGGGCCCGCGCCAGCGTCTCGCCGCACGCAGTGGCGAACTCGACAAGGACAGGAGCGATCAGCTCGGTGGTCGGAATGATCTTCATGTCGCGGAACTGTCGCACGTAGTAGTCCTCGCCGTGCAGCGAGCCCCAACCGACGAAGATGTCGGTGGCGCTCTGGACCATCCGCTTGCCGTTGATCACACGCGCGCCGTGGTTGTCGTGCCGGCTCGGGCGGGCATGGGCCTCGTAGACCGACGGGCCAGCCTGCTTGACCTGCAGGAACAGGGGATCCGCGCCGGTGCGGCCCTCCATGAGCACCAGATAGACCCGCATGCCCACGCTGCCCACTCCCACCACCTGGCGCACGACATCGACCGCAGTGAACCGATCGAACAGGCGCCGTCGATCTTCCTGGAGGGTGAGCCGGTACTCGGCGAAGAGGTGGTCGACGATATCGGCCTGCTCCTCGTCGCTGATGGCGACGCGGATCGGTGGGTCTTCGGTGATCCGGGGCCGCCCATGAGCCATCGTCGTGAGCTTTGCGAACGCCCCACGGCTCGTGCGGCGGGTGCGCCTTTTGTCGATATGGATCGACACCCGGCCTCGGTCCGCCGGCTCGAAGTAGCTCATCCACCTCTCGACGTGCATGCCGTCGTACCAGATATCGAGCTCGGGCATCGTGGTGTAACGGCGCATGCGCTTGCGATAGGCCTCCACGCCGGCCGCGACCGCCTCATCTCCCGTCGCTGGCCCGATGCCGTTGTGCCGTGCGGCGACCACCAGGCTGGCGGCGAAGCGCTTGACATCCCACTCGAACGGACCTGGCAGCGTCTCGTCGAAGTCGCGCAGGTCGAACATCAGGTTCCGCTCCGGAGTGGCCCACAGGCCGAAGTTCAGCACGTGGGCGTCACCGCAGAGCTGGACCATCAGCCCACTGTCAGGTCGAGCAGCAAGGTCGGCGGCCATGACCGCGGCAGCTCCCCGGTAGTAGTTCCAAGGCGAGGCCGCCATCCGCCGGTGGCGAAGGGGGACCAGCTCTTGGATCCGGGCCTGACTCTGAGCGACGATCGTCGTCAGTGCATCCTGGTTGCGCTGGTCGTCGCCCCAGCGCCCCATGATCGCCCGCGGTGCCTTCCGGCGCGCGAGCCTGCCGGCTTCTCGGCGCTCGTCGCTCGTCGCGGAGATGTCGTGGGGATCGGCGCCCGATGGCGATGGTCTCGGTGAGCTCGGCTCCGCCATGGGCCTCTCTTTCTCGGAGCGTGGCCGCCCGGGATGTGCTGGTGAGCCGAGCCTACGCCGGGCCGCCCGACGAGGTCGGTAACTCAATGATGGGACCCATGACAGCCTCGCTTCGGGGACCAGGAGGCCCATCCGTGGCGGCCAACGGCACCGAATACCAGGTGTCGTCGAGCGGAGGCTGGTCGATGAGAGGAGATCCTTCATGTCACTCGTGCGATTTCTGCCCGCATGGTTTCACGCCATTGCCGACTATGCGGTCGCCGCGCTGCTCATCATCATCCCGATTGCAGTCGGTGGCTCCACCGGCGCGATCGCGACAGGTGTCGTCGTTGGGGCGACTGTCCTGCTCGTCAGCGCCCTCACCAGGTATCCACTCGGGGTTGTGAAAGTCCTGCCGTTCACCGTCCACTCGGCGGGCGATTATCTCGCCGCCGCGCTGCTTCTCGCCGCGCCCTGGGCCCTGAACTTTGCCTCGGCCGATGGTGGCCTCGCCGCCTTCTACACGGTGGGTGGCATTGCGGTCCTCGCCGTGAGCCTGATCACCAACTACCAGTACAGCCCGAGGCGGTCGCTCGTCGCTGCGGCATCGAACCCGGCGTAGCCTGCCGAGACCATCAGTTGGCCAGCGCCACCGCCGTCTGTCGCTCGGCGACCGGCGCTGGGCGGCCACGAGCTCGCTGCGGAGAGCGATCGTGCGGTGTGCCGCTCCAACCGAGACGGCCGTGGTCGGGTGACGGTCGGCGCCTGACGGCGCCACAGGAGGCCGGGGCCGGCCGGCCCACGGCGCTCGGCTGGTCGTGACCGGCAGGCGCTCCTGGTAGAGTGAGTGATCAGGGAGCGGGTCGGGGTCTCTACCAGAAGGGTTCTGTGAGAGCACCACCTCTCGAGCCGCACCTCGCAGGAGCAGGGGGAGCGACGTTTTCGGCACCGGTCCGGATCCTTGTCCCGGCGTCGGGCTGAATGCCCCAGTTCGCGCCGATACCCGACATCCCGGACCGGGCGGCGACTGTTGGGGGAGAGGACTCGACTTAGAGAGCGGGTCGGAGACGGCCACGCGGCTTCGACAGCGCCGATCGAATCGGCGCCAGGCGGGCATGGAGTGAAGTAGTGATCGACAGCGAGACCGACGCCTTCGAGACAGCCGCCTTCGCGGATGCGGAAGGATTCGCTACACCGGAGCAGCGGGGGCTGCTCGAGGCTGACGCGCATGCCTGGCGGCGAGTGCTGGAGCGGCTCGTGAAGGAGACGGAGGAGACGCTGGCGTCGGTCCGAGGCGTCAAGGGTCCCGAGCGGGCCCAGGTCGTCGCGGATTGCCAAGCCACGCTACGGCGTCTCAAAGCCGGGTACGAGCGCGCCGGATGGTCGCCGTCAGATGAGTCCGCTGGCCTCAGGAGCGGTGGTGGCCCTCCGACGGTGGATCCCGTGCGAGAGGCTCGTCTGCAAGGCTCGTGGTCGGCCGGCCGCCTCGTCGTTTGGGCTGGTGGTCCGGGCGCCGCGCCCGCCGACAACGGTGGGCTGGCGGATCGTCTCGAGGCAATCGGTGCGCCACCGCTCGGGTGGGAGGTGCACCGAGACATCCGGCTCCCGAGCGGCGAGCGGGCGGCGGCGTTGTCGATCCCGCTGGCGGACGGACTGGGGTGGCTCGTCGAGGTCGGCAAGTCCGACACCGGGACGACGGCTACGGGCAGCGAGCAACGCCAGGGCCGAGAGGAATCCGCTGAGAGCGAGGCGGTGGGGAAGAGCCTGATCTGGCTCGGACGGGTGGCCCTCCTCGGCGTGCAGCTGGTCATGGACGGATCGGTCGTCCCGACGCTGCACAGGAGCAGGCGGCAGGAACGATCGGCGCAGGAGGAAGTCGCCGTGGAGTGGACACCCGCTCTTGTGGGCGACTCGGAGATAAGGAACTTCGCCAGGGCGATGCCCCCCGCCGTCGCAGCGATCACGCCCACCCCGCCTGGTGCAGTCGTTCGCGCTGTCCTCACCTCCGTGGTCAACGCCATCGTCACCCAGGCCGCGGCGCGGGTCGACGTCCCTGCGCCTCCACCCGTCACGTCATCGGCCGCGTTGGTGGCCGAGGCAGTCGTCACCCGTCTCGATGGCTCGACGTTCACGGCGCCGACCCGAGCCGCGGCGGAGGTATCGACTCAGCTCGCCCGATGGGCCGCCCCGGTTACCGGGGGTGACCGACCGGTCCTCACCGTGGCGCTCGATGCTCCCGACGACAGCGGAGCGTGGTTGCTGTCCGTTCTCGGCCAGGGAGCTGACGGAACACTCCTACCGATCGAGCGGGCGCTCGCTGACTCCAAGAGCTCCGGACCTCTCGGAGACGAGCTCCTGCGCCTCGAGCGGGCCTTTCCCGCCTTGCTGCGCGCCGGTGCGGCGCGCCGGGGCCAGGTGTACCTGGGCCCGGACGAGGCCTGGGATCTGATGACCAGGACCGGCCCCTCGCTTCGTAGCGCCGGCTTCGATGTCCGCGCGCCCGCCCTGTCCCGGCGCAGACCGGCAGCCCGGCTGCACCTGTCCACGACCTCATCGGGCGACACCGCCGTCGGCGCGCGACAGCTCTCCGACGTGCGTTGGTCGGTCGTCTTCGACGACGTCCAGCTGTCCGCCGACGAGGTGACTCGGCTCGCCGCGGAGGCTCGACCGCTGGTTCGCTCTCGAGGCAGATGGGTCGAGCTCGACCGTGCCGACCTCGATGCCGCAGCCGAGGCTCTGGTGGAGCGTTCCGCGAGCACACAGATGACTGGTGCCGAGGTCCTGCGCTACGCCGTGGGCCTCGAGGGATCTCCGCTTGCCGGCGGTCTCACGGTGGAGGGTGAGGGGTGGGCCGCCGACCTGCTGCGCAGGGCCGAGACCGCCGCCACCGAGCCGGTTGACGCACCCGAAGGATTCCAGGGTGAGCTGCGCCACTACCAGGCCGACGCGCTCGGTTGGCTGGAGTTCCTCGACACCGTCGAGCTCGGCGGCTGCCTCGCCCTGGACATGGGACTCGGCAAGACGCCGATCGTGCTGGCCCATGCCCTCCGCGATGTGGGCAGCGGCCCGACTCTCGTGATTGCGCCGGCCGCCGTCGTCGGTAACTGGGCGTCGGAGGCCGCCCGGTTCACACCGTCGTTGCGGGTCGTCGTGCACCACGGCACCGCCCGGTCGTCGGCAGCCGATCTCACGGCTGAAGCAGCGGGAGCCGACATCGTCGTGACGACCTACGGCACCGCCCTGCGCGATGTCGACGCATTAGCAGCGGTGGAATGGACCCGTCTCGTGGTCGACGAGGCTCAGGCCCTGAAGAACCCAGCCAGCGACACGGCACGGGAGCTGCGCCGGATCCCGGCCGGCGCACGCCTCGCCCTCACTGGTACTCCGATCGAGAACGGCCTCGGAGACCTGTGGGCCATCCTCGATTTCACGAACCCCGGGTTGGTCGGATCCCGCCCGGCCTTCATGGCCCAACTCAGTGGCGAGCCGGACGCGGCACTGAGCGCGCTGAACGGCATCCTGGTGTTCAGGCATACCAAGGACGAGCCCGCCATTGCCACCGAGCTTCCCGACAAGGTGGATGAGCTCGACCACTGCGCCATGAGCGCCGAGCAGATAGGCCTCTACCAGGCGGTCCTGAACGGGCTCGTCACGCACACGGCCGACATCGATGATTCCCGCAAGGCCAAGCAGGGAGAGATCCTCGCTGCCATCACGGCCCTCAAGCAGATATGCAACCATCCCGCCGCCTACCACGACGACGGGCGCCCCCTCGAAGGTCGGTCTGGCAAGCTGGCGCGCCTCGAGGAGCTCGTCGATGCCATCTTCAGTGCCGACGAACGCGTGCTGGTGTTCACGCACTTCGCAGAGTGGGGCAAGCGCCTCGCCGATCACCTGACCGACCGGACCGGCGTACCGATCGCCTGTTACCACGGCGGGCTGGCCCGCCGGGCCCGCGACGCCATGGTCGGTGAGTTCCAGGAGAGCAAGGGCGCCGGCGCCCTTGTCCTGTCTCTGAAGGCAGGCGGTACCGGACTGAACCTGACCGCAGCGAGCCACGTCGTCCTGTACGACCGCTGGTGGAACCCTGCGGTCGAGGATCAGGCCCGCGACAGGGCTTGGCGTATTGGCCAAAATCATACCGTCGTCTCCCACCGGCTCATCTGCCCCGGAACGGTGGATGAACGCGTCGAGGAGATCGTTGCCGGGAAGCGGCGAGTGGCCGACCTCGTGCTGCCACGATCGAGCTCCCTCGCTGATCTCGAGCCCGAGCAGCTCCGTTCCGCGCTGGGCCTGCGGGAGGACACCTTGTTGACCGAGGACGACGGATGACACCGGCTCCGAAGAATTCCCGACGTACTCCCCGGGGGCGCAGCTCACGAGTAAACCTGTGGCGTCCCGTACCCCCTGCACCAGAGGCGCAGCCCATGAGGCCTGCTGTCGACCCCACCGCGCTCGTACGCTCGCTCGGTCCGCCGTCGCTGCCCGGGCAGACAGCCTACGCGGAGCACTACCTGGCGGCTGTGGTCGAGCGGGCCGCCGCCATGGCGGGGGCCGTGGCTGCGGCCGCCGGGGTCATCGCGGAGCCGGTCGACGACTGAGGGGTCGGCCGGACCGCCAGGTTGCTTCCATCCGATGAGGCACTCGGGTGTTCGAGGCTCAACGGTCCTCACCTTGCGGGTGGTGGCGCGGCGGGTAGATGATCAGCAAGTGACCGAGCTCGGAACCGTCTCGCTCATCGATCTGATGAGGGACCCGGCGGTCCGGGCGGACCCGTACCCCACCTACGCCCGGCTCCAGGCCATGGGCCTCGTCCTTCCCACCGTCGTGGGCGGCTGGCTCATCTCACGACACGCCGAGGTATTCGCCGTGCTGCGGGATAACCGTTTCAGCAGTAGCTCCCGCCACCAGGGCGGCTACGAGCAGCTCGCCGAGCTGGGCCGCCAGCTGGGCCTGTCCGACCTACAGGACCTCATGGGCAGGGTCATGCTCTTTGCTGACCCGCCCGACCACACCCGACTGCGTCGGATCGTGGGGAAAGCCTTCACCGCCCGCGCCGTCGAGGACATGCGTCCCCGCATCGCCGCCATCGTCGACCGAATGCTCGATGCAGTGGCTGACGACGGCGGGGCCGACCTGGTGGAGGCGCTGGCCTTCCCCCTCCCCGTAACAGTGATCAGCGAGATGTTGGGCGTACCGCACGAGGACCACGAGATACTGCGTAGTTGGACGGCAGAGGCGGTGAAGGCGCTCGACCCATCCGATGACATGACCGTGTTCTTCCCCGCGGCCGAAGCCATCCGGGCTCTGCGGACCTACTTCGACGAGCTCGTACGCCGCCGCCGCCAAGCGCTCGGCTCCGACCTGCTCAGCGCGCTGATCGAAGCCGAGGACCACGGCGACCGCCTCAGTCACGAGGAGCTGCTGGACACGGCGATCCTGCTGTTCGGCGCCGGGCACGAGACGACCGTCAACCTCATTGCGGGGGGCGCCCTCAACCTGCTGCGCCACCCTGGCGAGCTAGGCCGCCTGCGGGCCGATCCCACTCTCATCATGAGCGCCGTGGAGGAGCTCCTGCGCTTCGGCCCGCCGGTCCAGCTGACGGCGCGGATCGCGACGGTCGACGTCGAGCTCGCGGGCCAACCGATAGCGGCGGGCACCGAGGTCGTCGCGCTGATCGCCGCAGCCAACCGAGACCCCGATGTCTTCGAGCGTCCGGGCCGGCTGGACATCGGCCGCCGGGACAACCGTCATCTCTCCTTCGGCGGTGGCATCCATCATTGCCTCGGAGCGCCTCTCGCCCGCATCGAGGGCCAAGAGGCGATCGGGCGACTGATCCGTCGCTTTCCTTCCCTGACCCTCGCAGACCCCGAGATCGAATGGAAGCCGACATCCACCATCCGGGGACCCCAGCGACTGGCGCTGGCCTGGTAGCTCATCGCGGATTGTCGCATCTCCGTCGGCTGGTCCGCGCGCCGACGACTAGTTTCGTGGTACGTGACCAATACACGAACGCTGGACGGCCCGATCGGCATCGTCGGCGCCGGCTATATCGGACATCTCTTCGCACAGCAGTTCGCGCTGGCCGGCTACGACGTACGAGCGTGGTCACCCACCAGGTCGGTACACACACTGCACGACCGATTGGGGGAGAGCGTGTCGATGCTGGCCGAGATCGGCGCCGTCGGATCCTCGGCCGTCGACGAGGTCCTGACCAGAGTCTCCACATACGACGACCTGGACACGGCGCTGGCACCCTGTGCCGCCGTCATGGAATCGATCGTCGAGGATGCCGAGGTGAAATCCACGTGCTACCGAGACATCGAGGCGGCGATAGGGGCCGATGCGCTCCTGTGGAGCTCGACGTCCAACTTCCCGATGACCCGCCTTGCCGCGGGCATGGCTCACCCTGAGAGGGCCATCGTCGTGCATCCGGTGCAGACCCAGCTGATCATCTTCGTCGAAGTTGTCCCGGGAGAAAAGACCAGTGACGCGACGATCACAGAGACGCTTCGCTTCGCTGACGAAGTTGGCCTACGAGCCGTCCGCGTGCGAAAGGAGATCCCTGGATTCCTCTGGAACCGGATCTGGTTCGCAATGTTGCGCGAGATGCTCCACCTCGTGGACATCGGGGCAGTCGATCCCCTCGAGCTCGACTCCTTGGTCCAAACCACGCTGCGCGCCTTCATCCCGGTGTTCGGACCCCTCCAGATGACCGATCTCATCGGCCACGACACCCTGAGGGACATCTCCAACGCGCTCTATCCCGAGCTCGCCACCGATCGAAGGGCGTCAAGGACCATTGAACAACACGTCGCTGACGGTCGGCTCGGCGTGAAGAGCGGGCGGGGCTTCTACGATGACAACGACCAAAGAGTCGCTGAGCTCACGAGCAAGCTGTACAGGACCGCCCGTCAGCTCGCTGCCGATTCGACTCGAGCTGAATGAACCCGCCCAGCGCAGTCCGTGCCCTCCGGCTCATGGCTGGATACGTGAGCCCTACCGACCAGTCCGGCCGAAGCTGCCCATCTCGCCTAGCCACGCGGCGGTGAGACGGAGGCCCTCGTCGAGGCCGATGGGGTTGTAGCCAAGCCGCTTGTACGTCTTCGTCTCCGTGAGGTCGCGGTGAGGTGTCCGGACCGAGGCCAGTTTGGAAGCGATCGCCATCAGCGTCGGTCCGAAGACCGCAAGCAACTCGGGATCGTCCGACGGTGGGACGTCCTCCACCTGATGGTCGACGCCGGCCAGAGCACAGATCCGGTTGCAGGCCTCGGCGGTGCTCACGACATCCTCGGGACGGCCGTCGAGCATGTAGCGCTCACCCGACACGCCGCGATCGAGAGCCAGAACGCAGCCGCGCGCGATGTCGTCGGCGAAAACCCAGCTCACTGGAAAGGTGAGATACCGCGTGACGCGTTGACGGAGAGCGGACAGCAGCACCCGGTTGAAGCTTGTACGACCAAGGGCATTGCTCGCCACCGGAGAGGGACCGAAGATGGCCCCGGGGTGGGTGGATACGACATCTCGGCCGGCTGCCGCTCGGGCCATGGCGTCCTGGAATGCGGCCATCTTGGTGATCGTGTAGGGATCCGAGCTCGGTTCTTTCATGACCGGGGCGTCCTCGCGCTCGAGACCTCCAGCCGTGTCGAAGAACGTGCCCGTGCTCACGGCGACGACACGGCGCATGTCGAGCGCTTCGGCGACGTCGAGGACGTGCTTCGTCCCGAGGACGTTGACGGCCTCGAAGTCAGGTAGGTGTTGGCTCGCGCCGCCCAGCAGGGCCGCACAGTGAATCGCTGCATCGGCGCCGGTGGCGGCGCGCCGCACGTCGTCGGGATCTGTGACGTCGCCCGTCACGATGGCGACCCCCAGGGCGGCGAGAGGCTCCGTGTCAGCCGAGGCGCGAGCCAGCGCCCGGACGCTGTCGCCGCGCATGACAAGGTGCTTGCAGATGTTGGCACCGGCCAGCCCGGTAGCGCCGGTGACGAAGATCGTCTCACTCATGCCGGGGTCTGCTCGGTGGATTCGGAGAAGGCGGCATCGACCTGGTCGGGGTCATATGCGATGACCGGAGGGCTCGGTCCGAAGACATCGAGCGTGTGGATGAAGCGATGGAGACCCATGGTGTTGGCACAGGTGAACCCAAGCTCGACGATCTGGGCCGCGGTGAAGACCTCACCGAGTCGTCGGTACATGTCCTCGTCGATCGCATGATGGTCGGCCGAGAGCAGATCGAGGAACTCCACGGCCATTCGCTCCTGCTCCGTCAGCTGCGAGCCCCCGGGAGCAACCAGGCAGGCGACGTCCTCGTCGGTTATGGAGTCGTGCTTGCGGGACTGCATGCAGGGCTGGCACTCACCCAATTGGGCGCTGCGTATCCGGATCAGCTCGACGATCCGGGCACCGAGAAGGCTCTGCTTCCCCATGACGCCGCGCGCCGCATGCGTCATGAGAATCTGTGCCGTCTTGTAAGCGAAGATCTGAAGTGGGACCGGCGTGGCGTAGGTGCCGTCGGCGACCCCTTCTTCGATGATCCGCCGTGGTTCCTCGGCGAGCTGGTCCAACGGGATCGGTTCTATCCTGGGCATCTGCATACCTACTCTCGGCCGGTACAGCGATCTATTGGCGCTGGCCTTTCGAAGCTACAAGGCAGGTGATGTCGTGTCCATGGTGCCTTCGTCTGTGCTGCTCACCGACCGCGTGGCTGTCGTGACCGGGGGTGGAGGGGGGATCGGCCGGGGTGTGGCCCGCGCTCTCGCCGCCTTCGGTGCCTCGGTGGCCGTCTGGGAGCGCGATGCCGAGACTGCGGCGTCGGCGGCGAAGGAGGTCGGTGGGCTCGGCCTCACCACCGACGTCCGCGAGGCTGTTGAGGTCGACGCGGCGCTCGCCCGTACGATCGCTGAGCTCGGTCCTGTCAGCATCCTGGTGAACAACGCCGGAGGTGTCTTCTCCTCGCCCCTCCTGGAGACGTCCGAGAAGGGCTGGGATGCGCTCTACCGGGCCAACCTGAAGCACGTGATGCTGTGTACCCAACGTGTCGCCCAGTCGATGGTCGAGAGCGGAACGACGGGCAGCATCATCAGCGTGACCTCGATCGAGGGAGTCCGGGCGGCGCCCGGGTATGCGGCCTATGCGGCAGCGAAAGCTGGGGTCATCAACTTCACGAAGACCGCTGCACTCGAGCTCGCCCGTCACGGTATCCGGGTGAACGCACTGGCTCCCGACATCACCCTGACCGAGGGCATGGCGGCGGTCGCCCCGCCTGGAGCTGAGGCCCGTTTTGGCCTCACCGTTCCCATGGGCCGCCCCGGCCACGTCGACGAGATGGGCGGCGCGGCCGTCTTCCTGGCCGGCTCACTGTCGAGCTACGTCACAGGCCAGACCATTCATGTCGACGGCGGGACCCAGGCCTCGAGCGGCTGGTATCACCACCCGGAGGATGGGTCCTACATCCTCGGGCCTCCCTGATGCGTCGACGAGCGCTCATCTCTCGTCCTGCGCGGCGGAGCCGACGTGGGCAGACATACCACCGTCGATGGTGATCATCTGGCCCGTGATGTAGCGCGAGTCGTCAGAAGCAAGAAAGACGACAAGGTTGGCGACGTCTGCGGGCTCACCGACATACGGCGTGAGCGTTGCCCGCCCGAGACCATCCAGCATGCGGTCGGTCAGGTGAGCGCGGACCGCGTCGGTGATGATGAGGCCCGGAGCGATGGTGTTGACGCGCACACCCTGCTTCCCGTGGGAGGCCGCCACGTACATGGTCAGCGTATTGACGCCCGCCTTCGAGACGCCATAGGCGGTGCGAGTCCGGTCGCCCTTGAGCGAGGCGCCCGAGGACATGTTGATGATGGAGCCACCGCCGTCGCGGACCATCTCGGGAATGGCGTGCTTGCACATCAACATCTGACTTCGAAGATTGACCGCGATGGTCCTCTCCCAGATCTCGAGAGGCAGGTCGGTCACCTCAGTGTCGCGCGACAGGAAGTCGGACTCCGTCATGGCTGCGTTGTTATGGAGCACATCGAGGCGCCCATAGCGCGCCACGACTGCTGCGACCGCAGCGACGACTTCGGTTTCCTCCGAGAGATCAGCAGACACGCTGAAGGCGGTGCCGTTGAATGCCGTGATTGCCTGCGCGACCTGCTCCGCCCGATCGCCGTCGATATCGACGATGGCGACGGACGCGTGTTCCCTCGCCAAGGCCAGCGCCGTGGCCTCACCGATTCCCCCGGCGCCTCCGGTCACGATGGCCGCTCGGCCGGCCAGACGCCGCATGATCAGATCACCTGAGTTCCACGATGGGCACGGGTCGCGACGCTACCCGTCCGAACCTTCGGGAGCCAGGTCCCTGGGGCAATGGCGATTCGGAGCTCCGGTGGAGGGGGTTCGGGGGCAGCGCCGTGCCAGTGCTCCTCGCGATCTGGCGTGTAGACCATGGGCCTTGCGTACGGCGCGGGGCTAGCTGCGGCGGTCGCGTGCCGCGCAAGCGGGGCACAGCCCCCGATGCGTGACCTCCACCGCGGTCACCACGTAGCCAGCTAGCGCGTCCTCGGGGATGGTCGGCGACCTCCGGGAGCGAGGGACGTCGCGGATGGCATGGCAGCGCTCGCACACGAGGTGGTCGTGCTCGTCGCCGACGTTGGGGTCGTAGCGCTTCGGCCCGTCGACGACGTCGACCTCGAGGAGCTCGCCCATGGACACGAGCTCGTTGAGCGTGTTGTACACCGTGGCCCTGCTGATCTCGGGGAGCCGCTCCCGAGCGAGGTCGTGAACCTCCTCGGCGGTCAGATGGACGTGGTCGCCGACGAGCACCTCGGCCACGACCCGCCGTTGTGGGCTGAGCCGCCAGTTCCGGTCCCGTAGGCGGGTGAGCAAGTCCATTCCCACGTGGCAATGCTATCTCTTGACGTACGAACGTGTCGAGAATTAGTATTCGTCCAAGTTCGAGACCCGAGAGAGCCAAGGCCATCTAGCGAGGCCGACACACCCGGGTGTGTCGAGGCAGCTTCTGCCTCGTCTGGTGACAGGAACCGGACACGCAGCGCAACACAGCCTTGGGCACTCCGTGGACGTCGGCAACAGAGTCAAGAGCAAAGTGCCATCAGATGGAAGAGCGAGAGAGGGGAAGGACCGACGTGTCTGACCGCGGCAGCGAAAGCGAGAACCCAGTACTCCCGTACCCGGCCCCGATTCGGCGGAGGACGAACCTCGACTGGTGGCCGAATCAGCTGAACCTGCAGGTTCTTCACCAGCATTCGCCCAAGGCCAATCCGCTGGGCGAGGACTTCAACTACGCAGAAGAGTTCAAGACCCTCGACCTCGATGCGCTGAAGCGGGACATCACCGAGGTGATGACGACGTCGCAGGACTGGTGGCCCGCCGACTACGGCAACTACGGGCCGCTCTGGATCCGGATGTCGTGGCACGCTGCAGGCACGTACCGCATCCACGACGGCCGGGGCGGTGGCGGTACCGGCGCTCAGCGCTTCGCCCCCCTCAACAGCTGGCCCGACAACGCGAGCCTCGACAAGGCGCGCCGCCTGCTCTGGCCGGTCAAGCAGAGGTACGGCCGGAAGATCTCCTGGGCCGATCTGATCATCTTCGCCGGCAACGTGGCCTACGAAGCGATGGGGTTCAAGACGTTCGGCTTCGGGTTCGGGCGAGAGGACATCTGGGCCCCCGAGGACGACATCTACTGGGGACCCGAGGACACCTGGCTCGGAGATGAGCGCTACCGAGGCGACAGGGAGCTCGACAGGCCGTTCGGCGCCGTGCAGATGGGCCTCATCTACGTGAACCCGGAGGGACCCAACAGCAACCCGGATCCGCTCGCCGCCGCCAAGGACATTCGAGAGACCTTCGGTCGTATGGCGATGAACGACGAGGAGACCCTTGCGCTCATCGTCGGCGGCCACACGTTCGGCAAGTGCCATGGCGCAGTCGGCGCCGAGTACGTCGGTCCCGAACCCGAGGCCTGCCCCGTCGAGGAGCAAGGCCTGGGCTGGAAGAACACCTTCGGCACTGGCAAGGGCGCCGACACGCTCACCAGCGGGCTGGAGGGGGCATGGACCAACGAGCCGACGAAGTGGGACAACGGGTTCCTCGACAACCTGTTCAAGTACGACTGGAAGCTCACGACGAGCCCCGCCGGCGCGAACCAGTGGACTCCGACCGACCCCGCGGCGGAGAACGACGTGCCGGATGCTCATCTTCCGTCGAAGCGGCACGCCCCCATGATGCTGACGACGGATCTTGCGTTGAAGCTGGACCCGATCTACGGGCCGATCGCGAAGCGATTCCACGAGAATCCGGACCAGTTGGCAGACGCCTTCGCCAGGGCGTGGTACAAGCTGCTGCACCGCGACATGGGACCCGTCTCGCGCTATCTCGGCCCGTGGGTTCCGGAGCCGCAGCTGTGGCAGGACCCCGTCCCCCAGGTCGATCATGAACTGATCCGGGACAAGGATATTGCCGCCCTCAAGGGCAAGATCCTCGCGTCTGGACTGTCCGTTTCCCAGCTGGTCTCCACCGCATGGGCGTCGGCGGCGAGCTTCCGCGGTACTGACATGCGCGGCGGCGCGAACGGGGCACGAATTCGCCTTGCGCCGCAGAGGGACTGGGACGTCAACGACCCGGCCGAACTGGCGAAGGCGCTGCAGACCCTCGAGCAGATCCAGCAGGACTTCAACAGGTCACAGTCGGGCGGGAAGACCGTCTCGCTCGCTGACGTGATCGTCCTGGGCGGATGCGCGGCCGTCGAGCAAGCGGCGAAGAACGCCGGGCAGGACGTCACAGTTCCCTTCGTGCCGGGGCGCACCGACGCCTCGCAGGAGCAAACCGACGTGGAGTCGTTTGCCGTGCTCGAACCGTTCGCCGACGGGTTCCGCAACTACGTGCGAACCGGAGAGAAGTTCCCGGCGGAGCACGCGCTGGTTGAGCGAGCGAACATGTTGACGTTGACCGCTCCCGAGATGACGGTTCTCGTCGGTGGCATGCGCGCCCTGAACGCCAACTTCGACCGGTCCGCACACGGCGTCTTCACTGACCGGCCCGAGGTGTTGACCAACGACTTCTTCGTGAACCTGCTCGACATGGGCACGGAGTGGAAGGCATCCGTCTCGGCTGAGAACGTGTACGAGGGCCGCGACCGCGGGACGGGCAAGGTCAAGTGGACCGGCACTGCCGTCGACCTCGTCTTCGGTTCGAACTCCCAACTCCGAGGCATCTCGGAGGTCTACGGATCTGGCGACTCGAAGGAGAAGTTCGTACGCGACTTCGTGGCTGCGTGGGACAAGGTCATGAACCTCGATCGCTTCGACCTCACCTGATCGACGTCCCCCAAACGAAGAGGGGGAACCGGCACGTGACAGTAGTAGGGCAGACGCCCCTTCCACAGGAGAGGAGACTGGTTACCCCGATCCCCGGCCCACAGTCGTCACGGCTTCACGCCAAGCGAGGCGAGGTCGTTGCGAGCGGGGTCGCCAGCACAGTTCCCGTCTACGCGGCCACCGCGTCGGGGGCGGTCGTCATGGACGTCGACGGGAATTCACTGATCGACCTTGCCTCGGGCATCGGAGTGGCAGGTGTCGGCCACGGGAACCCTGCCGTGGCGGCCGCCGTCGCTGCACAGGCAGAGCGCTTCACACACACCTGCTTCATGGTCGTTCCGTATGAGGGTTATGTCGAGGTCTGCGACGAACTGAACCGACTGATTCCAGGAGATCACGCAAAGAAATCGGCACTGTTCAACTCGGGGGCCGAGGCGGTGGAGAACGCCATCAAGATCGCACGTCACGCCACCGGGCGTTCTGCCGTTGTCGTCTTCGATCACGCCTATCACGGCCGCACCAACCTGACGATGGCGTTGACTGCCAAGAACATGCCGTACAAGGACGGTTTCGGGCCCTTCGCTCCAGACATCTACCGAGTCCCGGCCTCCTATCCTTTTCGTGACCCAGAGGGCATGACCGGGGAGGCCGCCGCCGAGCGCGCCATCGATCAGATCGAATCGCAGGTTGGAGCGTCCAACACTGCCTGTCTTGTCATCGAGCCGGTCCAGGGGGAAGGCGGCTTCATCGTCCCGGCTCCGGGCTTCCTCGTCGCGATGGCTCGGTGGTGCCGGGACACGGGCGTGCTGTTCGTGGCCGACGAAATCCAGACTGGATTCTGTCGCACGGGAACCTGGTTCGCTTGCGAGCACGAAGGCGTCGTACCCGATCTGGTCACCACGGCCAAAGGGATCGCTGGCGGCCTGCCACTCTCAGCGGTGACTGGTGAGGCTCGCCTGATGGACGAGGTCCACATCGGCGGCCTGGGTGGGACGTTCGGGGGCAACCCGGTAGCCTGCGCCTCCGCCTTGGCGTCGATCCGCACCATGGAGGACCTCGACCTCACAAGCGCTGCCTCGAGGATCGGTGTCATCGTCTCGGAGCGGCTCCACGCCCTGCAGGCCGCGCATCCCGCAATAGGTGACGTGCGTGGGCGGGGTGGCATGTACGCCATGGAGCTAGTGGAAGCGGGAACGAAGAGATCAAATGCGCAAGCGGCCCAGGCCCTGGCCAAAGCCTGCCACCAGGCAGGGCTGATCGTTCTCACCTGCGGGACGCACGGCAATGTCGTACGGCTGCTCCCACCCCTGGTCATCGATGACGCCCTCCTGTTGGAGGCCCTCGACGTGCTGGCCGAGGCGGCCGACACGGTGCTCGCTGCCGACTAGCAGCCCAGGTCACTGGAGGCGCGGCCTCTCCCCGGTCCCCGATATGCCCTTGCTCATCGGCAATCGTCAGATGTCGCGCGGGTTCCTCGCCGAGCAGGGGCGCCACACCCGCTCCCATCGGGGGGACCCGCTCACAGCCGCTCGCCGCTCAGACCTTCGAGAGCCTCGATCAGAGCGGCGTAGTCATCGGAGCCGTGGCCGCGCCCGGCTGCGGCCACAAGAAGTTGGCCGGCCTCGGCTGCCGACGTGAAGGGGATGCCCAGGGACCGGGCCTCCTCCAGACACAGACGGACGTCTTTTACCATCTGGTCGAGCTTGAACAGTGTCGTGTAGTCGTGGCGGCGCATCAGTGCGGCCTTCTGGTCCAGCATGGCCGAGGCCCCCGAAGTACCGGGGACGACGCGCTGGAAGGCATCGAGGTCCACCCCGGCTCGCTTGGCCATCAGCAATGCCTCGCCCACCGTCACGGCATTGGCTGCAGCCATGCTGTTCGAGACCACCTTGACCATCTGCCCCTGCCCCAGCTCGCCGACGTGCACGATCAGCTCACCCATCGCTTCCAGTAGGTGCCGTGCCCGCTCCACGTCGCCCGGCGCGCCACCCACCATCATGGTGAGCGTTCCCGTCTCGGCTCCCGGCAGCGACCCTGAAACCGGGGCATCGACGAACGCGATCCCTCGCTCGGCCAACGCCTTGGCCACCATACGGGCTGCCGTGGGGCCGATCGTCGAACAGTCGACGCACAACAGCCCCCGCCGGGCGCCCTCGGCGACGCCACCGGGTCCCACCAGGACATCCATGACGGCGGGCCCATCGATGACCATGGAGACGACGGCGTCCACCTGGCCGGCCATCGCGGCAGGCGTGTCGGCCACGCTGGCTCCGTGAGCACGGGCGAACTCCTCGGCCTTCGGCCGGCTCAGGTTCCACACACTCAGCTCGAACCCAGCGCGGCGCAGGCTGGCCGCCATGCGAGAACCCATCAGGCCCAGTCCAATGAAGCCGATCGCACCGGTTGCCACTACCCGTGGAGCCTAACCGTGCGAAGGCCTTGCGACCGGAGCTGTCCCTATGCAGGCGATATCTCCCGGACCGCCCGATACGCAACGCCCTGTGGGGCCCGCTCCGGCTCATATGTGAGTCAGTTGATCGGTTCGTCCGACCGCCTCGTGTTGGCTTCGAAATGCAATTGCCGCGGCAGTCTGGTATCGCTGGCTTACGAACGGCAGCGAGTGGTGGATCTTGGGCTCGGCGATCAGGAGCTCGACGTCGTGACGAGCGGCTCGCGCCGAAAGGAGGAGCGCAATGACGTTGATTGGCTACACGATGTTGTGCGAGCAGGCAGGCCCGAGACAGCTGGTGCGAGACGTCGCTCTTGCCGAGCAAGCCGGCTTCGACTTCGCAGTGATCAGTGATCATTACTTCCCGTGGCTGGACTCACAAGGACACTCCCCGTACGCATGGAGCGTGCTCGGCGCCGCCGCCCAGGCCACCGATCGCATTCCGCTCATGACCTATGTCACCTGCCCGATCCGCCGCTATCACCCAGCCGTCGTCGCACAGAAGGCGGCGACCATGCAGCTGCTGTCCGAGGGTCGGTTCACCCTCGGGCTCGGTGCGGGCGAGAACCTCAACGAACACATCGTCGGCGGCCGGTGGCCCGTGGCCAGCTTGCGCCACGAGATGCTGGAGGAGGCGGTACAGATCATCCGGGCTCTGTGGAGGGGCGGCACGGTGACGCATCGAGGTAAGCATTTTGATGTCGAATCCGCCAGGGTCTGGGACCTGCCGGACACCTCGCCGCCGATCGGCGTCGCAGTGTCAGGGCCAGAAGGTTGTCGTCTGGCGGGACGGTACGCGGACGCCATGATTGCCGTCGAGCCTCGTGCCGACCTCGGCCAGATGTTCGACGAGGCGGGAGGCACCGGGAAGCCTCGCATCGCCCAGATAGCGTTGTCTTACGATCCCGATGAGCGGGTCGCGGTCACGCGGGCGATGCAGCAGTTCCGCTGGTTCACCGGTGACTGGAAGGTCAACGCCGAGCTCCCACTCCCAGCCTCATTCAATGCGGCATCCAGGACGGTGCGCGAGGAGGACGTAACTTCGCAGATGCCATGCGGCCCGGACATCCGGCGCCATGTCGCCGGGATTCGCGAGTTCGAGGCGGCCGGGTTTACCCACGTGGCCTTGGTGCAGGTCGGTGCTGATACCCAAGAAGAATTCATCTCGTGGGCGGCAACCGAATTGCTGCCCACCCTGCGAGGATGACGAGCCGGCCTCACGCATCAACTGTGTCAGCGCCGCTGGCTTCGACGCTCGAGGGCCCGAACGATGGCGCCGGCGGCGAGCAGGCCGACAAGAGTCAGCCAACCGCCGGGGCCGGGCGTACCCGAAGGCCCCCTCTGCTGGCCCCGCGACACCCGGGATGGCTCAGCGCCAAGGGGATCCGCCACCAGCATCGTTGGTCCGTCGCTGCGCAGGAGGAGGCGGCCTTGCATGGAGAACAGCAGCGCGAAGGACGGGCCCACGAGGAAGACCGCAATGACGAAGATCACGACCAGGGCCACCAGCGTCGAGTTCGGGGCGCCAGCATTGCCCAAATTCACGGAGGTTCCAGGCAGCACAGCAGGGTACTGGGCCACCCCCCAGCCCCACACGACCAGGGCCACCCCCAGGGCGGACAAGACACGAAGGCCCTGCCGTCGGCGACTGGCCAAGAGCCCCAGGACGGCCAGGCCGATCACGCCGGCCAGCACGACAAAAGGAAGCGCCCGGCCGGTCAGGCGGTTGGACAATGTCTCGTTCGAGGCGTGCAACTCCAGAAGGGTGGCTAGCGACAGCGCCCCGGTGACCACTCCGGCGACGATGGCCCGGAGGGTGAAGTAGCGCCGTAGGCGGTCTTCGTCTCTTCGCGCCGCTTCCTCGATGAGGTAGACGGCAGCCAGATAGGCACACGCGCTCACGAACAGGAACCCGATCAGCAGGGAGGTCGCCTGGGTCCACGCCGAGAGACTGAGGTGGGTCGCGTTGGCGGGAACGCTGCCGGCGGCGATGGCCCCGATCACTGTCCCCATGAAGAAGGGGGTGAGGAGCGAGGAGAAGGCGAACATGGCCCCGAAGGCACGCTGCAGGCTCAATCGAGCCGTTTCCTTGCGAAAGGCGAGGCCGATCCCACGCAGGACCACTCCGAACAGCGCCAGCCATAGCGGCACGGCCGCCGTATTCATCACGGCCGAGAATCCGGTGGGGAAGGCGGTCCAGAAGATGACCAGGGCGAAGACGAGCCAGACGTGGTTGGCTTCCCACACCGGGGTGATGGACTCCTCGATCAGCCGGCGCGGGGCGCGGCCACGGACGTCACCACCGGCCAGCAGATCCCACAGGCCACCGCCGAAGTCCGCCCCGCCGAAAATGGCGTAGGCGGCGATGGCGGCCAGCAGGATGGCTCCGACCGTGGCCGCGATCACCCGCCCACCTGTCCCAGGGCGCGCTCCTCCGGCATCGTCGGCGGACCATAGGGAACCCCCGGCTCCTCGTTCCGGCGCCATCGCCTGGCCAGGTAGCGCAGGATGAGGACCGTGGCAACGCCGAGAAGGGCGTAGAACACAACGGTGATGCTCAAGATGGCCAGTACCCCCCCGTTGGTCGTCGAGGCCGCCGAGGTGGTGAGGAGGCGATAGACGACCCAGGGCTGGCGGCCGACCTCTGTGACCACCCAGCCGCACTCCATGGCCACGATGGCCGCCACACCGCTGAGGCTGGCAAGGAGCCAGAACCATCGGATCAGGGGCAGGCGACGTCGACGCCACCAGATGTAGAGCGCCCACAGGCCCAGCAGCAGCAGCAGGCTTCCCAGGCCAACCATGACGTCGAAAGCCAGGTGGATGAGCCAGGGCGCCGGCGGCCGCTGGGAAGCAGGCACGCTGTTCCAGCCGACCACCTTCGTGCGGGGGCTGAAGCCGACCAGGATGGAGTCCAGCCAGGGGATCCGCAACCCCCCGTAGACATGCCCGTTGACGTAGACGCCGGCGATGTACTCCGGGACGTGAGTCGCTGCATGCGGGACATACTCCATGGAGGCGAACTTCACCGGCTGGTCGCTCGCGATGGCCCGGGCGGCGGTGTCTCCGATCACGAGCTGGGGCAGCGTGAGCACGCCCGCCGTCACGAACGGGATGGCGAAGCCGGTGTAGTGGTAGCGGTCACGTCGCCCTCGAAACACGCCGGCGGCGTAGACCCCGGCGACAGCGAAACCGGTGACCAGATAGGCAGCGAGAATCATGTGGGGCATCTCGTAGGAGGCAGCCGTATTGAAGAACACGTTCCACGGGCTCACCGAAACGACGTGGCCGCCTCGGACGGTGAATCCACCCGGCTGGTTCATCCACGAGTTGACAGCCACGACCGACATGGCACCGAAGATGCCGCTCACCGCGATGGGCACACCTGACCAGAAGTGCGCCCAGCCTCGTAACCGGCTCCAGCCGTAGAGGTAAATGGCAGTGAAGATGGCCTCCAGGAAGAAGAACAGGCCCTCGACGCCGAAGGGAAATCCCAGCACCTCCCCGTACTTGCGCATCAGCCTCGGCCAGAGGAGACCCAACTCGAACGACAGCACCGTTCCAGTGACCGCCCCGACGGCGACAAGCACCCCCATGGCCTGTGACCATCGCCGCGCCAGGAGGAGTGCGACCTGGTTCGAACGCCGGAGGCCGATGAACTCTGCGATCAGCACGATCGTCGGGAAGGCGATGCCGACGCAGGCAAGGATGATGTGAAACCCGAGGGTCGTCGCCATCTGGCCGCGGGCAGGCACTACCTGGCCGGCGGCCGCGAACACCGAGGGGTCAGCCACGTCACGACCATTCGACGCTGAGAGACTCCCGTGAGGATTACTCCCCTACTCCGCGAACTGTCAAGATGCCGACGGCGTCAGAGTGCTTATGGCGCTACGGATGCGCCTGCTGCTAGCCTCCCTTTTCGATTGAAGGACCTACCCGATCCGACGGTCCGTCGCCCAGAGGGGAGCTCGTTCGACGACGGCTGAGGGGTAGGGCAGCGTACGAGCAGGACTCGTGGACCGGGGGGTACGGCCATGGGGGCGCGTAGCTGGATTGAGTCGTGGCCGGTCTACCGTCAGTTGGCGCAGCACGACCTGCTCGGCCTCGGCGCGGCGACCAAGAGCAAGCGCAGCGAGGCGCTCGAGCCTCGTGTCCGACGGGCCGAGAAGGTGGCCAAGTCCGTGTGTCCCTACTGCGCGGTCGGCTGCGGCCAGGACGTCTATGTCGAGGACGGCCGGGTCACCCAGATCGAAGGCGACCCGGATTCGCCGGTCAGCCGCGGCCGCCTCTGCCCCAAGGGTTCGGCGAGCCTGCAGCTGACGACCGGCGACGCTCGTCAGTACCGGGTGAGATACCGGCGATCCTTCGGCACCGACTGGGAGGATCTGGACCTCGACACGGCCTTGGACATGATCGCCGACCGGGTCATCTCGGCCAGGCAGGCCGGCTGGCAGTGGCAGGTCGACGGCGCTCGTACTCGCCGCACGCTCGGTGTCGCCAGCCTCGGCGGGGCCACACTGGACAACGAGGAGAACTACCTCATCAAGAAGCTGTTCACTGCGCTCGGCGCCATCCAGATCGAGAACCAGGCCCGGATATGACACTCCGCCACCGTCCCCGGTCTGGGGACAAGCTTCGGGCGCGGCGGGGCCACAAACTTCCAGCAGGACCTGCAGAACTCTGACTGCATCCTGATCGAAGGCTCGAACATGGCCGAGTGCCATCCGGTCGGCTTCCAGTGGGTCATGGAAGCCAAGGCCCGCGGTGCCACCCTCATCCACGTCGACCCGCGCTTCACTCGTACCAGCGCCCTGGCCGACCTCCACGTGCCGCTACGAGCGGGGACCGACATCGTCTTCATCGGCGGGCTCATCAATCACGTGCTCAGCAATGACCAGTACTTCAAGGACTACGTCCTGGCCTACACCAACGCGGCGACGATCCTGACCGAGGACTACGCCGACACCGAGGACCTCGATGGTGTGTTCTCTGGCCTGATCCGCGATTACAACGTGTATGACTTCGATGCCTGGCGATACCAGGGAGACGAGGTCAAGGCGGTAGCCGGCGAGCGCGAGCAGCTCGAGGCCCAACACCGCATTCGGCGCATGGTGCGCCAGGCGGGGCGGGGCGAGGCGCACGGCTGCGGTGGCGCTGCCGCTCATCCGAACCCGGACACCGACCCGACCCTGCAGCATCCACGCTGTGTGCTCCAGGTGCTCAAGCGGCACTTCGCCCGCTACACGCCCGATCTGGTGGAGCAGGTGTGCGGGGTGCCACAGGGCCGGTTCACCAAGGTGTGCCAGCTCGTCACCGACAACTCGGGGCCCGACCGGACTACGGCGTTCGTCTACAGCCTCGGCTGGACCCAGCACACCGTCGGTGTGCAGTACATCCGCACCGCCGCCATCCTCCAGTCGCTGCTCGGCAACGTGGGTCGACCGGGCGGCGGCATCATGGCGCTGCGGGGGCACGCCTCCATCCAGGGGTCCACCGACATCCCGACGCTGTTCGACCTGCTCCCCGGCTACCTGCCGATGCCGCACGCCTACGGGAACGAGGATCTCGCCACCTACCTACGGGCCGAGTCGACCCGAGAGGGGTTCTGGTCGAACACCGGTGCCTATCTGGTCAGCCTGCTCAAGGCCTGGTGGGGTGAGGCCGCGAGGGCCGAGAACGACTACTGCTACGACTACCTGCCTCGGCTGACCGGCAGCCATAGCACCTACGAGACGGTGCTGGCCCAGCTCGACGGCAGGTGCAAGGGCTACTTCCTGTACGGCCAGAACCCGGCCGTGGGCTCGGCTAACGCCAGGATGCAGCGCATGGGCATGGCCAACCTGGACTGGCTGGTGGTGCGGGACATGGTGATGATCGAGAGCGCCACGTGGTGGAAGGACGGGCCCGAGATCGAGACGGGTGAGCTGCGCACCGAGGACATCGGCACCGAGGTGTTCTTCCTGCCCGCCGCCGCCCACACCGAGAAGGCCGGCAGCTTCACCAACACCCAGCGCATGCTGCAGTGGCGCGACCAGGCGGTCGATCCTGGCGGCGACGCCCGCAGCGACCTGTGGTTCACCTACCACCTCGGGCGAAGGATAAGACAGAAGCTGGCCTCCTCCGCCGAGGATGCTGATCGGCCGGTTCTCGACCTCACCTGGGACTATCCCGTGCGCGGTCCGCTCGAGGACCCGGACGCCGAGGCGGTGCTTGCCGAGATCAACGGGTGGGACTCGGATCAGCGGCCGCTGTCGACCTATACCCAGCTCGTCGACGACGGCTCCACCGCGTGCGGCTGCTGGATCTACTGCGGGGTGCGCGCCGAGGGGGTCAACCAGGCCGCCCGCCGCAAGCCAGGACAACAGCAGAGCTGGGTAGCGCCGGAGTGGGGCTGGGCGTGGCCGGCCAACCGGCGGGTGCTCTACAACCGAGCGTCGGCTGATCCAGAGGGAAGACCGTGGAGCGAGCGCAAGGCGCTGGTCTGGTGGGACGAGGGCGAGGGACGGTGGGCCGGCCACGACGTGCCGGACTTCATCGCCGACCGCGCCCCCTCCTACCGCCCGCCCAAGGGCGCCACGGGCACGGCGGCGATCTCCGGCATCGATCCGTTCATCATGCAAGCCGACGGCAAGGCCTGGCTGTTCGCCCCGGCCGGCTTGGTGGACGGCCCGCTGCCCGCCCACTACGAGCCCCAGGAATCACCTTTTCCCAATGCTCTCTACGCCCAGCAGCACAACCCGGTGCGCCAGCTCATCCGCCACCCAGACGACCGGTACCAGCCCAGCGGCGACGAGCCAGGAGCGGACATCTTCCCCTACGTGACCACCACCTACCGGCTCACTGAGCACCACACCGCCGGAGGCATGTCCCGGTTCCTGCCCTACCTGTCCGAGCTGCAGCCAGCCTTCTTCTGCGAGGTCTCTCCCCATCTCGCTGCTGAGCGCGGCCTCGAACATGCGGGCTGGGCGACGATCATCACCGCCCGTAGTGCCATCGAGGCGCGGGTTCTGGTCACCGAGCGGATACGGCCTCTCGAGGTGCAGGGCCGGACGCTGCACCAGGTCGGCCTTCCCTGGCACTGGGGTCCAAGCGGGTACACGACCGGGGACGCCGCCAACGAGCTGGCCCACCTGGCACTCGATCCGAACGTCCACATTCAGGAGGTAAAGGCCATGGCCTGCGACATCCGCCCCGGCAGACGGCCGCGTGGCCCGGCCCTTCGTGAGCTCGTGCGCGACTATCAGAGCCGCGCCGGCATAACGGACCAGACGGGGACCGAGATGTGAGATGGGCGCGGCGACAGGCCACGGTGTGACGAGCGCCCCGAACCTGGACACGGCATCAGCCGATCACCCTGGCCTCGACCCGGCCGCTCGGGCCGGTCATCTTGATCACCCGCCCCGCGTGGGGTTCTTCACCGATACCTCGGTCTGTATCGGCTGCAAAGCCTGCGAGGTTGCCTGCAAGGAGTGGAATGGCGTGCCCGAGGACGGTCTGCTCCTGACCGGGATGTCCTACGACAACACCCAAGGCCTGAGCGCATCGACCTGGCGCCACGTGGCCTTCATCGAGCAACCGGCCCAGGGCCCGATGGACGAGGACACCGCAGCCCAGCACGACGGTGAGGAGCGTCCTGAGCTGCGCTGGCTGATGTCGAGTGACGTGTGCAAGCACTGCACAGAGGCGGGGTGCCTGGATGTGTGCCCGACCGGGGCACTGATGCGCACGGAGTTCGGGACGGTCGTGGTCCAAGATGACGTCTGCAACGGGTGCGGCTACTGCGTGTCGGCCTGCCCGTTCGGGGTCATCGGCAGGCGCCAGTCAGATGGAGGAGCGCACAAGTGCACCCTCTGCTATGACCGGCTGGGTGACGGCCTGACGCCCGCCTGCGCCAAGGCGTGTCCCACCGAGTCGATACAGTTCGGTCCGCTCGACGAATTGCGGCAGCGCGCGCAGCGGCGGGTGGCCAGCCTGCACCAGTCCGGCAGGACCCAAGCTCGGCTGTACGGTGAGGACCCGGACGACGGCGTCGGCGGGGCGGGAGCTTTCTTCCTGCTCCTCGACCGCCCTGAGGTGTACGGCTTACCCCCGGACCCGGTTGTGCCCACGCGTGACCTGCCTCGCATGTGGCGGCACGCCGGCGTTGCCGCGGCCAGCCTCGCACTCACCGCCGTCGCCGCGTCCGTGGGACGCCGGCGATGAAGAGCCGCGCGGGCCGCCGCGGCGGCGAGAAGGCGATGGTGCCGGAGGCTGAGTTCACCTCCTACTACGGCCGGCCGGTGGTCAAGGAAACGGTGTGGGGGCCCGCTGTGCCCAGCTATCTGTTCCTCGGCGGGCTGGCCGGTGCCTCGTCGGCCCTCGCCGCCGGTGCCCAGATCTCCGGGCATCCGGAGCTCGCCCGCACGGCCAAGGCCGGTGCAGCCGGCGCCATCAGCCTGTCGCTGGGCGCGCTGGTACAGGACCTCGGCCGGCCCGCCCGGTTCGTCAACATGCTGCGGGTGCTCAAGGTGACCTCACCCATGAGTGTCGGCACCTGGCTGCTGTCCGTCTACGCCCCGCTCGCCCTAGCCGCCGAAGCGTCGGCAGTGACGCGAAAACTGCCACGGGCTGGGCTGGCCGCGACCTTCGCCGCCGCCCCACTCGGGCCGGCCGTCGCTGCCTACACCTCGGTGCTGCTCGGCGACACTGCCGCGCCGGCGTGGAACGACGCCCGCCGCGAGCTGCCCTACCTGTTCGTCGGATCGGCCGCCACGGCGGCTGGCGGGCTGGGCCTGCTCGCTGTCGCGCCCCAGAAGGCCAGGCCCGCCTCTCGCCTGGCGGTCGTCGGGGCGGCCACTGAGCTCGCGACTGAATGGCTGATCGATCGGCGCCTCGGCCCCGTTGCAGAGACCTACCGGACAGGCAGATCGGGAATGCTGATGCGGACGGGGCGCATGCTCGCTACCGGGGGGGCGGCCGGAGCGCTCCTCGGCCGCCGGAACCGGGTCGTCTCGGCACTCTCCGGAGCAGCACTGCTCGCCGGCTCGGCCGTCACGCGGTTCGGGGTGTTCGACGCCGGCCGCGCCTCAGTCAGGGACCCGAGGTATGTCGTCGAGCCACAACGGGGACGCGTAGACGAGAGGGGGATGATCGGATCGTCCAGGCACTAACGAACGCCAGGCTCGCCCAGTGACCTCAGCTGGTCGATCAGAGCTCCGAACCAGATGGCGAGGGTAGGGAACAAGAGGAAGTGGAGGGCAGGCAGCCATGCGTCTACATGGGTGTCTGGGGAATATGGATGGCCGGCTTCATGCAGTTCCTGACCGGCGTCTATCTCTTCGTGGGTCTTACCTGGTTCAACTCCTTTCGCGCGCCAGCTTTGTACATGGCGGCGTTGGCCTTCACCGCCTACGGAGTTCATTGGTTCGCGATCGGCACCAACCGGCTGCGACGTGCCGACCCCCGACCCAGCGGCTTCATGGCCGTGGCGTTCATGTTCATATCGATTCTGGGCATCATCGTCTTCCTCTCCAACAACGACGCGTCGGTCGCAGGGGTGTTCATAGGACTGACCGCCGTGTACGTGAGCGAGTTCTTCTCCACCTTTCACATTGGCGGCGACATCGGTGAGAAGGCGCTTGGCTTCTTCCGCCTCGGCACGGGTTTCTGGCTGATTTACCTCACGTTCGCATTCACCCTCAATATCACCTCGGGCTACCACCTCTGGACCTAGGATCGAGGCGTACATGCTCTAGAAGATGCAACACTGGCCGCATGGCAGCCAACCGGACCGAGAGCCACGACGTCTCTGACATCGAGTTCGACGCGGAGGGGACCACCCTGCGGGGCTGGCTTTACCGTCCGAGGTCGGCTCGGTCGCCGGCCCCAGTGGTCGTCATGGCCCATGGTTACAACTGTCTCAAGGAGTTCTACCTGGATGAATACGCGGCGTCGATCGCCAATGCTGGTCACTTCGTTGTCGCCTACGACCATCGGAACTTCGGCGACAGCGACGGAGAACCGCGCCAGGAGCTCGACCCTTGGGCACAGGTCCGTGACTATCGACATGCCATCACCTTCGCGCAGACGCTCGATGGCGTAGACGCCGATCATGTCGGAGTGTGGGGAAGCAGTTACGCCGGCGGCCACGTGCTCGTTGTCGGGGCGATAGACCGACGAGTGAAGTGCGTGGTCGCCCAGGTGCCGACGATCAGCGGGTGGCAGTCGACATTGCGGCGTACTCCGCCTCAAGCCGTAGCGGACCAACGCCTGGCTTTCGATGCCGACCGCCTCGAACGCTTCCGTGGTGCACCGCCGAAGATGGTGCCGATGGTGATGGATCCAGGCGAGAGCGGCCTCGCGTCGCACGGGAGCGCGGATGCTTGGAAGTTCTTCACCGGGCAGAGCTCACCTCCGGAGGACCAGTGGCGATTCACGAAATGGCGCAACGAGATCACGCTGCGGTCACTCGAGCTGTATTCAGAGTACGAGCCCGGGTCCTACATCGAGCGAATCGCGCCCACACCTCTGTTGATGATCGTCGGTGACGCCGACGTCGTTTGTCCGGCCGACCTGGCACTAGAGGCCTTCAATCGGGCCCGACAACCGAAAGAGCTCGAGCTTTACCCCGGTGGGCATTTCTCTGCCTATACCGATCAACTCGAGCGAGCTGCACGAGCGGCGACGGGGTGGTTCGTCGAACACCTGCACTAAGCCCAGAGCTCGGGGCGACGCCTATACTGCGGACATGCCCATCACGTCCAACGGTGCGGTGTCGCTCTACTACGAGGTCTTCGGTGCAGACGACGCCCCGATGCTGTTGTTGGTGAACGGGCTCGGAAGTCAGTGCATCAACTTCAAGGTCGAGTTCTGTCAGAAGTTTGTCGGCGAGGGATTCCGTGTCGTCCGATTCGACAATCGGGACGTCGGGCTGTCCAGTCATCTGAAGGGTGGCCCGAAGTACACCGTCGACGACATGGCCGACGACGGATTCGCGGTGCTCGATGTCCTGGGCGCCGCCGCCGCCCACATAGCCGGCTGGTCCATGGGGGGGATGATCGTCCAGGCGATGGCGATCAAGCATCCGGCCCGGACCTTGTCAATGACCTCGGTGATGTCGGCACCGGGACCCATACCAGTCGAGCGTGCCCCCGATGTGATCGCCGCCTTCACCGCGCCGCCGGCCACGACCCGCGACGAGGCGGCCGAGCGCCACCTGACGGGGCTGCGGGCGTGGGGGAGCCCGGCCTATTTCGACGTCGACCGCATCACCGCCGATGCGCACGCTGCCTATGATCGCTGCTGGGATCCTGAGGGCAGGGCCCGCCAGGCCATGGCGATCGGGTCGTCGCCGTCGAGAGAGGCCGAGCTCGGATCGCTCGAGGTGCCGACCCTGGTGGTACACGGCGACGCGGACCGGCTGGTCCCCCTCGAAGCCGGGCGGGCGACAGCCGCTGCCATCCCCGGCGCCCGTCTGGAGATAGTGGAGGGCATGGGACACGACTATCCACCCCAGTACTGGGATCGCATGGTCGGGCTGATCACGTCTCATGCGAGGGCTTCGGTCTCGACGGGCTGACGCCGAATCGTTCACGGTGCCAAGGACTGCATTAGGCTTGCTGGCCGGGCACCGGGTGGGCATGAGAGGGGAACGGGCATGAGTTCTGTTGATTTCCCTCGGCCGAACATGGGCGACTCTGGCGATCTGGAATCACGGGCGCCGTGGGAGCTGATCTACGAGTACAGGCCGCGGGTTGTCCAGGTGGTGGAGTACGGCGCGTCAGCAGAGGCTGTGCTCTCACGGCGTACGCCGCCACCACCAGAGGGGGCGCGGTTCGACCTCTACTTGGAGGGGCCCGTCACCGGGCCGAGGCTGACGGGGACGGTCAAGGGCGTGGACTATCTCTACATCCGGGCCGATGGGCGCGCCCAGCTCCACATTCACGCACGGATCGCGACCGAGGACGGAAAGAGCGTCGCCCTGGCTGCTGATGGCGTGGCAATACCGTACGAAGAGTCACCCGTGTTTCAGCTCCGCGAGAACGTGACGCTGACGACCAACCACCCGGAGCTCTTGTGGGTGAACCCGATTCAAATCTGGGCATCGGGAACGGTCGACGTGTCGAACGGGCAAGTACACGTCAAGGCGTACGTTGCCTGAGTTCAGTGACCGGCGATCTGGCCACCGTCGACGTGCAGAATCTCACCGGTGATGAAGGGCGATGTCTCCAGGAAGATGATGGCGTTGACGATGTCGCTGACTTGGCCTACGTGCCCGATTGGTTGGCGTCCGGCGACTGCATCGTAGGCTTCGGGAGGGTACGTCGGTGTCCGAATGACGCCTGGCGAGACAGCATTGACCCGAATGCAACGGGAGGCGTACTCGATCGCCAGCGACTTCGTGGCCGAAGCGAGGCCACCCTTGGTGAGCGAGGTCAACACCGATGGCTCTTCGGAGTTCGCGTAGTCGACGAGCGTCGTCGTGATGTTGAGCACGTGGCCAGCGCCCCCCTTCAGCATCTCGGCGATGGCGCGTTGAGTGAGAGTGAAGAAGCCAGTGAGGTTCACCCCGACGATGGCTGCATAGTCTTCGGCGGTGTAGTCCGTGAAGGCCTTGGAGATGAACAGACCGGCGTTGTTGATCAAGGTATCGATCCGTCCGAATCGTCCGAGTGCTTCCGTGATGATTCGCTCGGTCGTGAGGGGCTGGATGATGTCCCCGTCGACCGTCAGCACGTCTTGGTCCTCGGAAGGCGCGATCGTCCGGGCGTTGGCAACTACCGCCCAGCCGAGCCGGCGGTAGGCGGAGACGAGGCCGGCACCAATGCCCTGAGAGCCTCCGGTGATGATGGCCACTTTCTGGTCCTGATCGCTCATGGTCTTGCTCTCGCTCGTGGGGAAGGGCCGTGAGGAAGTGCAGGCCTGACGGCGCCGAGCGAGAATCACGTTGAGAGGGGCTTGGTGGCGCACGGCGCTGGCCGGTTGAGGCATTCAGTTGTAGGGGAACATGGGGTCACTTGGGTGCCGGGCCAGGGGCGTGGTCTCCACGGTCATCCAGGCGTCCAGCGGCAGCGACTCGAGAATCGCCTGCATCTCGGCGGCGTCCAGCGCTCGCCACAGGCCCAACGCCCGAGACTCTCCCTGCCTCGCTGTCAGGGTCCAGAGGCGGACAAGGTGTCCTTGCTCGGCCAGCTCATGGGTACGTTGTGCCTCGCGCCTCTCAGCGCCGTCGATGTCCTGGCTCGATGTTCCCTCCGGCACGGTGACCGTGAAGGCGGTCAGAAATTCCGGGGCTGCCTCCCGGGCTTCTTTCCGGGGGTTGTTCGGGTGAGGCATGAGGGGGGTGACCTCATCTGTTCGCCACACGCGCAGGGGCATGGAAGCCAGGACTTTCTCGAGCTGGCCGCGGTCATCGGCGGAGAACAGTCCCAGCGTGCGCCATTCGCCTGGTTGCAGCGGTGGACGCCAAAGGCGGAGTAGGTGTCCCTCCGCCGCCAGCTCTCCAGAGTGCTGGGCTTCGCGGCTTCGGATGTCGTCGACGGCTTCTTGGGCTGTTCCATCGGGAACGTGGGTGGTCATATTCACGAGATACTCCATAACGCTTCATTCTTGCCTCTCGAGGAGGGGGTCGCGCCCGTGGAAGACACTGGTTGGTGGCCCCGTTCTCCTTCGCCGGCGGTGAGGTCTGATGCCCGGTTATGGTCGGGGCGCCATCCGCGAGTGGTCTGGCAACGCGCCGCGGAGGTCCTTGCGGGAGCTGACCCCCAGTTTCGTGAAGATCTTGCGTAGGTGCCACTCAACCGTCCGGGTGCTGATGAAAAGTTGTGCGGCGATCTCCGCGTTGGTGCGCCTGTCAGCAGCGAGCCCAGCGATCTGCGCCTCCTGGGGCGTGAGCTCATCAGAGGTCTCGACCGTGCGCTTGCGCACAGTCTCGCCAGTGGCGAGGAGCTCATGCCTGGCACGCTCAGCGAACCCCTGCGTGCCCATCGTTGTCGTCATCTTGTGGGCGGTTCGTAGCTGATCCCGAGCGTCCAGCCGGCGATTCTCTCGCCGCAGCCACTCCCCGTAGAGCAGATGAGCTCGCGCCAATGCCGTGCGCACGCGGGTCCGCCGGAGGCGGTCGAGCGCCTCCCGGTACCAGGACTCGGCGGCCTGGCCTTGGCTCAACAGCGCCTGTGAAGACGCCTCGATTCCCAGTGCCCAGTCACTGCCGCTGGCCTGTGCCATGTCCGAGAGCTGGCGCAGTGCGCCGGTGGCCTGCTGGGGCTGGCCGCTTCGTGCGGCCGCTTCCACGAGCTCGTACAGCGACCAGGGCGAGATGACAAGCTCGTCGACGACGGTGGCTGCACGTGCCGCGTCGGCGGCGCGTCCGTAGTCGCCGAGGCCGTTGTAGAGCACCGCCTGGGCGTACTCGGCGTAGGCCAAGGCTGCGCCCTCACCCCGGGCGGACGCGCCTCGCGTCATCACCCGGGTCAGTTCGGTGACAGTCGATGCCTCCCCACGCCAGGCCGCAAGAAGGAGTGGCACGTAGGGCAGCGTGGCCGCTCGGATCCCCGGATCGATCTGCTCACGCTCGGCCAGCAACGCCGCCGCCTGGGACAGGTCCCCCGCCTGAATGTGGTACTCGGCGAGATAGTCCAGGGCAAACGGGAGCCAGCTGAGGGTGCCGCTGGCCCGCGCCAACCGGACCTGGCCGACTGCGAGCTCGAACCAGGCCTCGTCGTTCCACTGGTCCATGGCGATCAGGTTGTACGAGACACACAACCAGTCCAGCTCCTCCGGCTGGGCCCGGTAGTCGCGAAGCGCCTTCCGGAGGCCGGGTGCGGCAGCCGCGTAGCCATCGGACATCCGCACCGCCAGGCCGCGGACCAGCAGATCCGAGTGCGCAAGGGGCTCGGGTCCGAGGGGCGCGGTTTTCGCTTGGAGCGAGATCTCTTCTACGTCTCCTTCGTACGCCAGCCGACCGGCGTAGATCGCGGCGACGATGGCTTCGAGATAGGTCTGCCGAGCAAGGTCGGCATCGAGGGTCTGTAGACGCTGCGCAGCTCGAAGCAAGAGCGGCGGCGCATCCCTACCCCGCCTCAGCGCAAACGTTATCTGGGCGCGCATCCGCTGTACGTGCGCATGGTCGAGCTCGCTCACGGGTCCAATATCGGCCACTGCCAAGAGCGCCTGCGCAGCCTCGAAGTCCGCCGCGGCATATTTCGCCTCGGCTGCCACCAGAGCCCGTGAGGCTTGCTGGCTGGGATCCGGCGTCAGTGACACTGCTTTCTCCCAGAAGGCGGCAGCGGCGGCGACCCCTCCTCGGCTTTCGGCACGACTTGCACAGTTGATCAGATCGGTGGCCACGGCCTCGTCGGGGCCGCTGGCTGCCTGGGCGCCATGCCAGGCTCGACGGTCGGGGTCGACCGCCGGATCAGTGGCAGCCGCTAGCGCCCCATGAGCGGCTCGCCGATCCTCTGCGCTGGCGGACCGATAGACGGCCGAGCGCACGAGAGGATGGCGAAAACGGACGTGCTCACCAATCTTCAGCAAGCCGGTGTCGGTCGCCAGCTTCACTGATCCGAGGTCCAGTCCGAGTACCTGAGCAGCCCGCAGCAGTAGTGCCGTGTCTCCAAGCGGTTCGGCCGCGGCGAGCAGCATCCACCGCCGAGTCTCGATAGGCAACTGACGGAGGCGTTCCACGTATTCATCCTCGATGCGTCGCGGCAGGGCCTCGGGAGGCGCGAATCCACCGAGGAGCTCGCTTGCGCCTGAGCTTCTGCCGAGCTCGAGTAGGGCCAGAGGATTGCCATGCGTCTCTTCGATGATCCGAGCCCGGACGTTCTCGTCAAGCGGACCGCGGGAGACCGTCGCCAGCACGGCGCAAGCTGACTCTTCGTCCAATCCGTGCAATCTGAGCTCGGGGAGCTGTCCAAAGTCATCGGGCGAGCTACCTGGCGTTCGCGCCGCCAGCACAAGTGCTATCGACTCCCCCAGCAGCCGGCGGCCGACGAACCCGAGTACCTGAGCCGAGGCCCGGTCGAGCCACTGTGCGTCATCGACGACGCACAACAGTGGCTGGTGCTCAGAGACCTCGGCCAAGAGGCTGAGCGCGGCCAGCGCAACGAGAAAAAGGTCTGGTGCGGGGCCCACCATGAGGCCTAAGGCAACTCCGAGCGCGTCCCGCTGCGGGGCCGGGAGACGCTCGAGGCGGTCGAGCAGAGGCCCGCACAGCTGGTGAAGCGCAGCGAAAGGGAGCTCCATCTCCGACTCCACCCCCACTGCCCTCACTACCCTCAGATCCGCCGCTGATCTGACCGAATAGTCCAAGAGTGCGGTCTTTCCTACTCCGGCCTCGCCCCGCACGACCACAGCGGCACTGTGCCCACTACGCGCCTGGTTGAGCAGCCGTTCCAAGACCTCGCATTCGCTGCTCCGCCCTAGTAACAACGCCAGCACCCCCGACCCGAAACCATTGCTCATCCTAGGCGGCTCGAGCTCAGACGACACCCCGTCGAGCGCAGGCGGCCCGCGCGCTGGCGAGCAGCGCCGACGACCAGCTCCTGGTCGGGACTCCACCAAGGCGTCTGGGATCCAATGTGTTGCTAACGTTGGCTCCGTCCCCGAGCCAGCAGGTCGAGGACGCAGAATGGGGGGAGAACATGACTGATGTCGATGTGCTCGTCGTAGGAGCCGGGCCCGTCGGGTTGACCGCGGCAAGCGAGCTCCGGCGACATGGTCTCGGCTGTCGCATCATCGATCGGTTGGCGGCCCCGGCGGGTATTGCCAAGGCGGTTGGGATCCAGCCTCGGACCATGGAGGTCTGGGAGGCCACTGGGCTGCTGCCCGAGGCCCTTGATGCGAGCACTCCGATGCGGGGCCAGAAAGTCTTTGTCAATGGCGAGGAGACATCCGAGATGATGCTGGAGCTCCCGCCGTCGGTGCCGTTCGAGTTCGTCTCGCTGCCCCAGTACGAGACGGAGCGGATTCTCACCAAGCACCTCGGGCGTCTGGACACCTCCATCGAGAGGGGGGTGGAGCTCACCTCGTTCAACCAGGACCCGGAGGGAGTGAGTGCAGAGCTCGTCGGACCCGGGGGCCAGGAGACGGTCCGGGCGCAGTTCCTGGTCGGATGCGACGGAGCCCACAGCGCCACCCGAAAGGGCCTAGGCGTCCAGTTCGCCGGCGATGCCTTCCCAGAGGAGTACATGCTGGGCGACGTCGAGGTCGACTGGTCCATGCCCCCCGGTCTCGCCATCCGGGCCATGCACCAGACGAACGGGACCGTCGACGATGTCCTGATCTGCATACCGTTGCCGGGACGAAATCGTTACCGCGTGTCGATGCTGGTCCCCCCGGAGCTGGCGACGAAGCCGCCCAGCGAGGGCGAGGTAGCCCACGGGATGGAGGCCGCTCAGGCCCCTGAGTTGGGCCACATCCAGGCCGTCCTCGACCGTCTGGCGCCGGAGGCCACGCAGGCCTCGAACCTGCGCTGGTCGTCGGTCTTCCGTATCAGCCACCGGATCGTCGATCGCTACGGAGCCGGCAGGGTCTTCCTGGCCGGGGATGCCGCCCACATCCACCCTCCCACGGGAGCCCAGGGCATGAACACCGGGATCCAAGACGCCTACAACCTGGGCTGGAAGCTCGCTCTCACCCTGCAGGGTGTTGCCGTTGACGGGCTCCTCGACACCTACCACGCCGAGCGGCATCCCGTCGGCGAGGAGGTGGTGGGCCGCACGGTGCGCCACGCCCGCGGCGGCGTCGAGGGCGATCCCGCTGATCCGTCGACAGTGATACTTCGAGAGGCCCAGCTCCTGGTCGGTTACCCGGACAGCCCCCTCGTTGGCGAGGACGTCGAGGGCCAGCAGTTGGCCGAGGGGCCGCTCCCCGGCCAGCGCGCCCCCGACTGCCGAGGGCTGCGACGCAGCTCCGTCACTTTCCCGGTGCGGCTATTCGAGTTGCTGGGCGCGGGCGAACACACGCTCCTCACCTACGCCGAGGATGACGAGCAGGCCGCCGGTCTCGACAAGCTGGCCACCGAGGCGACCGAACGAGCCGCCGGCCACTTGCGGACGTATGTTGTCCTGGCTCCGGGCGTCGACGCCGCCGGTCTGACGCTGCCTACAGTTCAAGACGCTTCGGGAGAGTTCTTCGCCTCCTACGACGCCAGAGGCGGGTGCGGGTACGTCATCCGGCCAGATGGCTATGTCGGATACCGAACAGGAAACATCACCATTTCCAACCTGTCGGCCCACCTGGGGAAGACATTCGCCGTTTGATCGACCGCTGGATCTCGCGACTACTGACGAAGGGTGACGCTATGACCGAGAAGGAGATCACCGTCGAGACCGACGACGGGAGGATGAAGGCGTTCGTCGTTTACCCCGACAGTGAAGGGCCCTTCCCGGTCGCCGTGCTGTACATGGACGGTGTCGGCTACCGCGAGCAGGTGAAGGCGAACGCCCGCCGTTTCGCCGCGGATGGCTATTTCTGTGTGGCCCCGGACCTGTTCTACCGCTTCGGCGACAACATCACTATCGATTTCTCCCAGATGGGAGACCCAGGCGTCCGTGAGCGCGTGATGCGCCTCGTGGGCGGCTTGAAGCCCCAGATGGTCGCCGCCGACACCCGAGCGCTGCTCGCCGCGGTTGCCGAGAACCCCGCCGCCGCAGCCGGACCGAAGGTGTGCGTTGGCTACTGCATGGGCGCGCGGATGGCCCTGCACGTGGCGTCCGCCCTGCCGGAGGAGTTCGTGGCCGCCGCCGGCATCCATCCCGCCGCGCTCGCAACCGACGCGCCCGATTCTCCCCACCACGACCTCGCCAACGTGCGCGGCGAGCTCTACTTTGCTTTCGCCGAGATTGACCAGTCCGCCACGGCGGAGGTCGTCGACCGCTTCCGCGCCGAGCTAGAGAGACAGGGCGTCCGAGGGGAGGTCGAGCGGCTGCCGGGCGCCTCGCACGGCTTCGCCATGGCTGACCTGCCGGTCTACGACGAGCGGGCAGCCGAGCATTCTTTCCAGCGGACATTGGAGCTGTGGCGGCGCAACCTCGCGCAGGAGACGGTCCAAGGCTGAGTGACGCCCTCGGTGTCCCACCGAAGGTTAGACGCCCTTCTCAAGCTCGGCGACATCGGCGTCGGTGAGGGTTACGCTGGCGACCTTCATGTTCTCTTCCAGGTGGGCGAGGCTCGACGTACCGGGGATCAGCAGCACGTTGTCGCGGTGCGCGAGGAGCCAGGCCAGACCAACCTGCGCGGTCGAAGCGCCGACGCGTTCGGCAACGGCCCGGACAGCGGCGCTTTCAGTGACCTTCGGCATGCCAGGGAACGCGGACCCGAGCGGGAAGTACGGCACGTAGGCGATGCCGGAGCTGTGGCAGAGGTCCAGCACATCGGTGTCTTTTTGCTCGACCAGGCTGAAAGCGTTCTGCACGCACACGATGTCAGCCTGCGCGACGGCCTGCTCGACCTGGGCCCGGGAAGCGGTCGAGATGCCAACGCCAGCGATCTTGCCCTCGTCGCGTAGCGAGACCATCTCGGCCAGCTGCTCGTCGAGCGGCACCCGCTGGTCGACGGGGAGCTCGTGTTGCTCCATCAGCCGCAGGTTTACGGCCCCGAGCCGGTCGGTGGCCAGGCTCCGCAGATTGTCCTCGACCGCCGAGCGCAACTGCTCGGGCCGCTGGCCAGGGAGCCAGCCGCCCTGCTCGTCGCGGAAGGCGCCGACCTTGGACACCAGCACCAGGTCGTCGAAGTAGGGGTGCAGCGCCTCGCGGATCAGGTCGTTCGAGACGTCGGGCCCGTAGTACTGGGCCGTGTCGATGTGGTTGACGCCGAGCTCGACCGCACGCCGCAACACGGCAACAGCCTCGTCGTGATTGCGCGGCGGCCCAATGACGCCGGGGCCGGGAAGCTGCATAGCGCCGAAGCCGATGCGGTGCACGGTGAAGGCGCCAAGGGAGTACGTGTCCACGATGTCAACGTTAGCGCGAGATCAGCCGCGAGCTTGAGGGACCCGAGCCACGACCGGGCCAGGAAACGGGCTGCTATGTCAGTGTGGGCGGAGGTTGCTTCCAGGCGTTCCAGTAGGCGATGTCGGTCGTCGGACGACGGGGCGCCTCGCTCCACTTGCCAAGCGGGTAACCGACCGGGATCATTGCGAAAGGTGTAAACGCCTCGGGCACGTCGAGCACCTCTTTGACATCGGCCTCGCGAAGGCGATGGACCGTGGTCAGTGTGGTACCCAAGCCCAGAGCCCGGGCTGCGAGCAGGAGGTTCTGCACAGCAGGCCACACGGACGCATCAGCATGGCCCCTGGCGCAAGGAATGACGATGGCTGGCGCCTGGCCCATGTGCTCACCCAGATGATCGGCCGAACGGAGCAACCGCGTCGCTGCCGCGTCCTCGTCACCCGAGTCGACCGCCGACTGGTAGCTCACCCGCGCCCGCTTCCAGCACGCCCGGTAGATGTCGCCGAGCCGCCGACGCTTGTTCTCATCAGTGACGATGAGCCATCGGGTCGGTTGGAGGTTGCCACCAGAGGGCGCCTTGCTGGCCGCCTCGACGATGGCGAGCAGATCCCGATGACCGACTGGGCGCTCAGGGTCGAGCCGACGCATCGCCCTGGTCGTACGGATGGCCTCGAAGAGCTCCATGCCGACATCCTCCCACCGGCGGGTGTCGAGGGCGAGGGCTCAGGACTGGGTGGGGTAGGACTGGGCTGATGGTCGAGCATCTCGTTATGCTGCGGTCTGGTGAGCTCGCTCCAGCCGGTGATAGCCCGTAAGACCTGGCGATCTGTCGAACCCGTACACGCCATGATCTACTTCGCTCCCGAAGCGGCGGAGCGATACGTCGCCCTGGGCCTCGATGGCCAGATGGGCTATTTCGCGTCGCGCTCCGCTCCCATGGGCCCGGTCGGCGTCGAGGTCGTCATCGCCACGTTCTTCAACTTCAATCCCGACCTCGTCGGGAGCGCCATCCCGGTCGCTTGGGAGAAGGCGACTTGCGGGGAGATCCTCGAGGCGAGGCTTGCCGGTGCTGACATGGCCCTCCGCCGGGTGCTGGGCGACGCGGCTGGCTCACCCGAGATGGCTCGGGCCGCGGAGCTCGCCCGCATCGCTGCCGAGGCTGCCTCGGAGCGTCCCGAGGGACGGCCCCTCTTCGCCGGGCACTCCAAGCTGCCCTGGCCGAGCGAACCACACCTCGTCCTCTGGCAGGCCCAGGCGCTCCTGCGGGAGTATCGCGGTGACGGGCATGTAGCCATCCTCACCGGAGCCGGACTCACCGGCATCGAGGCGCTGGTGCTGCATGCGGCGACCGGCGAGGTCCCGGCTGAAGCGCTGCGCGTGACGCGGTCCTGGTCACATGAGCAGTGGAACGAGGGCGTCGAGGCCGTCCGCTCACGGGGCTGGCTGTCCGCCGGAGAGGAGCTGTCGCTCTCGGAGGCCGGCCGGGCCCATCGCCAACAGGTGGAGGATGCTACCGATCACCTGGCCCTCCACCCCTATGCGGCCCTCGGTGACGAACGCTGCTCAGAGCTGCGCGCCCTGGCCCGGCCGTTCAGCAGGACGATCGTGTCGGCCGGCATGCTTTTCGGCGCTCCGCGCAGCGGCTGAATCGAGATCCGCCAGGCCGTGGTGGCGTACGTGATCCGCTGCCACCAAGCGAGCAGCCCTACGTCGCAGCGGTCAGCGATTGGTTTCGGACTTGGCGAGCGTCAGAACCAGTGACAAGCTCAGCTCACGAGGAGGTAGCCACGTGACCGACGACAGTGTCAGCGCGACCACGGTCATCAACGCCCCGGCGGAGGCCATCTTCGTAGTCCTTGCCGATCCGGCAAAGCACGCCGCGATCGATGGCACCGGCTGGGTCCGTGAAACCCTCGACACCACGCCGTTGACCGCCGCCGGGCAGATATTCCCGATGTCCATGTACCACCCGAACCACCCAGACGGTAACTACCAGATGGCCAACCGGGTCCAGAAGTTCGACCCGCCGAGCACCATCTCCTGGGAGCCAGGCTACGACGCCGGCGACGGTACTCTGGGCTTCGGCGGCTGGACCTGGCGCTACGACCTCACGCCAGCTGGACCCTCGGGCACCACAGTCACTCTCTCCTATGACTGGTCAGCAGTCCCGGACTCCATCCGGGAGCACATCGGCTTCCCGCCGTTCCCTCCGGAGCATCTGGGCAACTCCCTGGCCCACCTCGCCGAACTGGCTACCTTATGAGCAGCCCGTACTCCCGTTCCGAACGAGACGGGCGTGCACGACCGAGGACGAGCTGACGAATTCGACACACTTGTAGGCGAGCGGGCGGTTGAGGTGGTCGAAGAGTCGCTCTCCGCACCCAAGAAGTATGGGGACGATGGCCAGGTGCATCTCGTGGATAAGGCCGGCGCGCAGATACTGCTGGATCGTGGCGGCGCCACCACCAATCCTCACGTCGCTGCCCTGGGCTGCCTCGAGCGCTCGCTCGAGGGCCGCGTTGATACCGTCGGTGACAAAGTGGAACGTCGTCCCACCTTCCATCGTTATCGATGCCCGCGGTTGGTGGGTGAGCACAAACACCGGGTGGTGAAAGGGCGGGTTATCGCCCCACCAGCCCCTCCAGTCCTCGTCACCCCATGAGCCACGAATCGGTCCGAACATGTTGCGGCCCATGATGGTCGCGCCGATACCGACGTCGCCCTGTGCGGCGAAGCCATCGTCAATAGCTTCATCGCCGCCCTCCATGTGGGACATCTGCCGGTAGGTTCGGGTTGCGAATGCCCACCTGTGCAATTCCTGGCCGCCCACGCCGAGCGGGTGGTCCAGGCCCTGGTCGGGTCCGGCTCCGTACCCGTCGAGCGAGAGCGAAAAGCTGTGCACCCGCACTTTCGGCATTTTGTACTCCTCTCTGAGGGGACGTATCTCGCCTCGCACCAGGGACGTCGAAGCCATCCACGGGATCTCGACATGCTTGTGTGAAGAGCTTGTGGAAGAGTGATGTCGAGGCGGAGCGGCCGGCACCGACCTTGAGGCACACGGCGCCACCGCCGCCCGACCCGAGGAGGAACGGCCTCATGAAGTACCTACTGCTGATCTACCAGAACCCCGCAGCTCGCCAGGCGCTGCCGCAGCCGGAGATGGAAGCACTGATGGGAGAGGCGGGAACGATCATGGACGAGCTGGTGGAGACCGGCGAGTGGATCGGCGGCGAGGCGCTCGCCGACCCATCGACTGCCCGCTCGGTCCGGGTCCGCGACGGCCTCGCCGCCATCACCGACGGGCCCTTCGCCGAGGCGAAGGAGCAGATGGTCGGTTACTGCATCGTCGACTGCGAGACCATGCAACGGGCCGTGGAGATCGCCACGAGGTGGCCCGAGGCCAGGCTGTGGGGCATGGAGGTCCGGCCGATCCTGAGCCCGAATGGGGTCGAGATGTGAGCTCTGCTCCCGTCGAGGGCCTGCTCCGGGAGGCCGCGCCGCGGGCCCTCGCCGCGCTGATCCGCCGTCACGGACGCTTCGACGCCTGCGAGGACGCCGTCCAAGAGGCGCTCCTTGCTGCCAACCTGCAGTGGCCGGAGCGCGGCATCCCCGACGACCCTGCCGGTTGGCTCATCACCGTGGCGTCGCGCCGGCTCACCGATCAGCTCCGTAGCAACGAGTCGCGCCGGCGCCGGGAGGACGCCTTCGCCTTCTCGGTCCCACGGGGCGACGTCGAGGTCGCCGACGAAGACGACACGCTGACCCTGCTCCTGATGTGCTGCCACCCAGAGCTCACTCCTGCGTCGCAGACCGCCCTGACCCTGCGGGCCGTGGGCGGCCTCACCACGGCTGAGATCGCCCGGGCCTTCCTCGTCCCGGAGCCCACGATGGCGCAACGGATCAGCCGCGCCAAGCAGCGCGTCCAACGCGCCGGCGCCCGCTTCGAGCCCCCGCCGCCTTCTGATGCCCAGGCGCGGCTCGCCGTTGTCCTCCACGTCCTCTACCTGGTGTTCAACGAGGGCTACGCCGCCACATCGGGCACCGAGGTGACTCGTGTCGAGCTCACCGCAGAAGCGATCCGACTCACTCGTCTCGTTCACGACCTCCGCCCTGACGACGGCGAGGTGGCCGGCCTACTCGCGCTCATGTTGCTGAACGACAGCCGGCGCCGGGCGCGCACCGGGCCCGACGGCACACTCGTCCCGCTGGCCAAGCAAGACCGCTCGCGGTGGGACCTCGGGCTCATCGAGGAGGGCATCGAGCTTGTGACTGTGGCCCTGAAAGGTTCGCCGCTCGGGCCGTACCAGCTGCAGGCGGCGATCGCCGCCGTGCACGCCGAGGCGCCCGAGGCCATGGACACCGACTGGGCTCAGATCACCGCGCTCTACGAGGTGCTCGAGCGGCTCTCGCCCAGCCCCGTCGTGCGGCTGAACCGGGCCGTCGCCGTCGCCATGGTCGACGGGCCGGAGGCCGGGCTCGACCTGCTCGCGACCCTGGACAAGGACGAGCGCCTGGCCGCCCACTACCGCGTCACCGCCGTCCGCGCCCACCTGTTCGACCTCGCTGGCGAACACGATGCGGCGCGGTCGAGCTTCCTCGACGCCGCCCGGTCGAGCACAAGCCTCCCCGAGCGGCGATATCTGGAGGCCCAGGCGGAGCGGCTGAACTCCCCCGGATTTTCTCCGTCGAGGTGTCGATCCGACCGGAACCCGCTCGACGCTCTGCCAGAGTGAGGCAAGAGCTGCCCACGCAGAGGAGAAATGGAGCAGACCATGCGATTCCTGGGATACACCCTTGCCAACGAGGCAGAGGCCCCGACCGAGGCCCCGTCCCCCGATCTGTACGAGAAGATGGGGCGGTTCGTCGAGGAGGCGACCAAGGCCGGCATCATCGTCGCCACCGGTGGAATCGCCCCCACATCCGAGGGCGCCCGGATCAGTCTGAAGAGTGGCGAGTACACCGTCGTCGACGGGCCTTTCGCCGAGGCCAAGGAGCTGGTGGGTGGCTGGGCGCTCCTGGAGTGCCGGGACCTGCCCGAAGCCGTCGAGTGGTCCAAGCGGTTCCTCGGCGTCCTTGGCGAGGGCGAGGTGCGCGTCCGCCCCGTCTCGGGCTGACGCAGCGGCGCCCCCTCTCCTGCCGAAGGCACGACGTGGTGGTTGAATCGGTGGCGTGCCGGATACCGATTCAACCGCCACGATCGAGGCCGCCTACCGGGTCGAGTTCCCAAAGGTGGTCGCGGTGCTGGCCAGCTTCACCGGCGACATCGCTCTTGCCGAGGACCTTGCTCAGGACGCGCTCGCGGACGCGCTGCTCCAGTGGCCTCGCGACGGGACCCCGCACAACCCTGGTGCATGGCTCACCGCCGTGGGGAAGCGCAAAGCGATCGACGCCTTCCGCCGACAGCGTACGTTGGCGACCAAGTACGCCCAGATCGGACGCGAGCTGCAGGCCCATTCGGCCCTCGGCGACGGGGACGACGCGACGCTCGACGCGGTGTCGAGCGAGGAGATCGACGACGACCGCGTCCGGCTGATCTTCGTCGCCTGCCACCCCGTCCTGGCGCTGCCCGTCCGGGTAGCGTTGACCTTGCGCCTCGTGGGTGGGCTCACGGTGCCCGAGATCGCCCGGGCCTACGTCGTCCCCGAGGCAACAGTCGCCCAGCGCATCGTGCGGGCCAAGAAGGCCATCGCCCGAGCTGGCGTCCCGTTCGAGGTCCCGGTCGGTGAGGATCGCTTGTCGCGCCTGGGCGCCGTGCTCGAAGTCATCTACCTCGTCTTCAACGAGGGCTACTCGGCCACCACGGGCGAGGACTGGGTGCGGCCCGAGCTTTGCAGCGAGGCGCTTCGCCTCGGCCGCGTGCTCGCCGCGCTCGTGCCCGACGAGCCCGAGGTGCACGGCCTCGTCGCCCTCATGGAGATCCAGTCCTCCCGCCTGCGCGCCCGCACCGGCCCCACCGGCGCGCCCGTTCTGCTGCTCGACCAGGACCGCCGCACGTGGGACCGGCTCCACATCGGGCGCGGCGAGACAGCGCTGGCCCGGGCTGACGAGCTCGCCAATACCCGGGGCCCCTACACCCTGCAGGCCGCCATCGCCGCCTGCCACGCCCGCTCCTTCCGGCCCGAGGAGACCGACTGGGACGAGCTCGTCGCTCTCTACACCGCGCTCGCCCGCGCCACACCGTCGCCGATCGTCGAGCTCAACCGCGCCGTCGCGGTATCGCGGGCCTCGGGGCCGGCCGAAGCCCTGGCCCTGGTGGACGTCCTCGTCGGCACCGCCACGCTCGAGCGCTACCACCTGCTCTACAGCGTGCGGGGCGATCTGCTCGACCGGTTGGGCCGCCACGATGAGGCGGCAGCAGAGTTCGAGCGAGCGGCAGCATTAGCGACCAACGGACAGGAGCGCACCCTCCTGTCCGAGCGCGCTCGGGCCAGCCGGTCCACCAACGCCGCCGGTCCCGGCGAGGGATGACCGGCGCCACCGCCGATCTCCAGGAGGCACAGGGAACGGAACGCCGAGCGGACATGATCCGCGCTCGACCTCGGTGCCGCTTAGGTCGACATCCACCTTGGGCGCCACCGAACGCCGGCTCGGTGCGGCAACTGACGCTCCAGCGGTGGGTCCCGCGGCTCGGTTACTGTGCCCTTGTGGGCCGCTTGGTGCTCTGGGACGTGGACGGGACATTGCTGAGGACGCCAGGAATCGGCGTCGCAGCCATGCACCGGGCGCTCGAACGGGTGGTGGGCGTAGCCCCTGCTGAGACGGTGCGCTTCGCGGGCATGCTCGACTCGGACATTGCCCTCGCCTACCTGGAATCAATGAAGGCTGACCCGGAGGTCCATCTGCAACCGGTGCTCGCCGCCTGTGTGGAAGAGCTCGAGGCGGCCAGGGAGGACATCGCCGAGCGCGGTTGGGTTCTCCCTGGGGTCACCGATGCTCTGGCCGCCCTTGATAAGGAGCGGGGAGTACGCGAAACGCTGCTGACGGGCAACTTGCGGGCCAACGCCATCCTAAAGGTCAGCGTCCTGGGACTCGATCCGTGGCTGGACCTGGAGGTAGGAGCCTACGGGGAAGACGCCCGTCAGCGTCACGAGTTGGTGCCGGTTGCTCTCGAACGGCTTGCCAAGCTCCGCAACCGGATCTACCACCGTGGGGAGGTGTGGGTCATCGGCGACAGCGAGAACGACCTCGCTTGCGCGAAGAAGAGCGGCGCTCACTGCCTGCTCGTGGGAACTGGATGGGGCCTTCCGGACGGGGCCGCCGAGGAGGCCGACGCCTTCATGGAGGAGATATCGGATACCGACGCCGTGCTCGACATCATCTTGGGATGACAGGCAGAGGGGTTCTGAGCGCTCGGTGAGTTCGGGGATCTTGGACGACGCCGGGTAGTTCGGCTGTTCTGATCTGATTGACGGATGCCCACGGACGAATTCGACGCAGTGACCGAACCGCACCGCCATGAGCTCCGGGTCCACTGCTACCGGATGTTGGGATCTGTGCACGACGCCGATGACCTTGTGCAGGAGACCATGTTGCGGGCCTGGCGGGCCTACGACCGGTACGATCCCGAACGGGCATCGGTCCGCACGTGGCTCTACAGGATCGCGACGAACGCCTGCCTGAACGCGCTCGCGAGCCGGGCGCGGCGCCCGTTGCCGTCGGCGGTGGGCGCACTGTTCGAAGACCCCGAGGCTGCGTTCGTTCCTGGCGTCGAAGTACCGTGGCTCGAGCCGATCCCCGCCGATCCAGCGGCGTCTGCGGTCGAACGAAGCCGGCTCCGGCTCGCGTTCGTGGCTGCCTTGCAGTTGCTCCCGCCACGCCAGCGGGCCGCGCTCATCCTCCGCGAGGTGTTCGAAGTGCCCGCTGCCGAGGTCGCCGAACTGCTCAGCACTACGACTGCGAGCGTCAACAGCGCTCTACAGCGGGCCCGGGCCGGCCTGGCCCATGCCGGCGTCGACCCAGATGCGCAGGCCGAGCCTGCGGCCAAGCAACGGGCCGTCGTCGACCGCTACGTCGCCGCGTTCGAGCGGACTGACGTCGCCGGCCTCACCGCGCTGCTGGCCGACAACGTGGTGCTCGAGATGCCACCGATGTGGAACTGGTACGCCGGCATCGAGCCCTACCGCGGATTCATGCGGCGGGTGTTCCGCCTAAGGGGTGCCGCCTGGAGGACCGTGCCTCTGTGGGCGAACGGCGAGGCCGGTTTCGCCGCATACGCGGCCGGGGTGCTCCACAGCGTCCAGATCCTGACGGTGGCTGAAGGGCGGGTGACCCGCACCACTGTCTACCAGGACGAGGCGGTGTTCGATCTCTTCTCCCTCGACCGATGAGCTGGCGGGGTGTCGCCGGTATGTAGTGGTGGACCAGCGCTCCGGCTGGGGCCGCGACCGGGAGGAACCGCTATGGGCAAGGTCATCGTCATCGAGTTCGTCACGCTGGACGGCATCGTCGAGGACCCAGACGGCTCGGGTGGCACGCCCGGAGGCGGCTGGGCGTTCCGCTTCGGTCCCGACGCGGTGGCCGGCGACAAGTTCAAGCTCGGCCCGATCTTTGACACTGGCGTGCTTCTGGTCGGGCGCTCGACGTGGGAGCTTTTCTCCCGCATCTGGCCGAACCGCACCGGCGAGTTCGCCAACGCCATGAACCGCATCCAGAAAGTCGTCGTCTCGCGCTCGGCGCCAATCTTCGATGCCTGGAGCAACACGTCACCGCTCGAGGGCGAGCTCGTCGAGGGCGTGAGCAGCTTGAGGCGCGATCGGGACGTGGTCGTCGTCGGTAGCATGAGTGTGGTGCACGCGCTGGCGGCCGCCGACGCCGTCGACGAATATCGCTTGCTCGTGTTCCCGACCGCGCTTGGCGCGGGGGAGAAGCTCTTCGTTGCGCCCGTGGACCTGCAGCTCACGTCGATCGAGGTATCGAGCACCGCCGTGCTCGCCCGTTACCAGCGGGCGGCCTCGCCAGTGTGACTTCGCTTCGCGCCTATCCCGGACAATGCCGCCTCTGCTGCGCTCACTCCCTTTCACAAGTCAAGCAGTAGGAGTCAGACGAGCGAAACTGCGTCACCTTCTTGCATCGTGCCAGCGGACTCCGCGACCGCGTAGACCCCGGCACACGGATAGCGCCCAGCGCCGGGGACCTCGAGTCTGTTGTTCTGGACGAGCGTGCGGAGAACCTCGGCGTCCTTCGGAAGGTCATCCTGTGCCAGTGTGGTCATCACGCACCGGGGGTCAGGGATCGAGGCCCTGAGCCGCACATCGCCACCGATCGACAGCTCCCGACCGAACCACTCGTTCTCGAGGAATCCCTCCTTCTCGGTGGCCACAATGACGTTCATGCGGAACCGGCGCGCGTCGAACCGGCTCTCGGAACGCAGACCGTTCAGCCGGTCGAGTGTGGAGCTCGTCAGGAGAGAGACAGGGAAGAGGTCGAAGAACGAGCCGACCGGGACGGCAGAAGGGAGTCCGGCTTCAGCGAAGAACGCCGACCCGAGCTTCGACTCGGCGACGGTGTCGCGATGTCCCTCCGGGTCCAGCTCCTCGACGTCAGGGTGGTACTGATCAATCGTGAAGTCCTCAGGAGCAGCCTGGGCGAGCCTGACCTCGCGCCCGAAGAACCGCGAGAGGCGAGCTCCGACGTCTGGCTCATCACTCGTCACCCATGTCGCATCGGGGAATGTGATTCGAACAGGGGGCGTATCCTCACCTCGCCGGGGTGGCTCGACGAAAACGGCGTGACAGGCGAACATGTCCGGCCACAACTTTGGGTTCTTGGCACTGACCACTTTGCCCGTTTTGGAATCGATGAGCGCGTATGCACGGTCACCGACCACGCCGCTCAACGTCAAGTCGGCTGTGGCAACCTGTTCGCCCAGCATGGACTTGACGGGGAACCTCCAGAGGGCAGCGACCGCACCTACAGGCTCACTCATCGGCCACCTCCTCGCTGATCACGACGGAACCCATGTTCCCGCCTGTTGGGGAGCCCGGCAAGGTTCCCTCGGCGGGATTTCGGGATATCCGAGCGTTCCCATGGCAGCTGGGGTCGAGCAAACGGCGCGACTTCAGGCCAGACGGCCGCTCAAGGTCTTCACTCCTTCCCCGCTCAGGTCGGCCAGTGCCGCCATACGCCCTGATGCGGCGAGGACAAGAGCCTCCGCTGCCCCCTCTATGCCTGGCCCGTCGCCGCCAGACCAGTCGATGTCGGTGGCCACAAGCTTGAGGCCAGCCACATTCTTCTTTGGGCTGAACATCGGCGTGCCCTCGGTGCGGACGAGCTCCAGGGCACGGCGCAGCCTCTCCTCGGGGACCTGGCGCGAATGGCCGGTCGGACGGCGCATGTCCTGGTTGTGGACCAGATGATCGAGAAAGTTGACCCTGTTTGGGATGAGGCGGCTGATCCCCCGCCGAGGGCGGTCGGCCACCATCACGTCGTCCCAGAAGTGCCGGATCTCGTCCCCGCTCTTCCCAGCGAACGGCGTCTTGGATTCGTTGTAGCTTCGTCCCACCAGTAGTGCACCTGCGGGGTGTTCAGCGCATCGAGGTCGATGTGTTGCGTACGAGGACACCCCAGGTGGCGACCAGGAACAGGACCGCGAACGCAGCGAGAATCAGCCAGTAGGTGCCGGTGGATGCTGTGCCGGCGTCGCCGAAGGACGCCAGGAGCGGAGGCCCGAGTGTTGAGCCGCCATGACCGAGGATCTGCCGCGCCCCGAGGTCATGACCGACTGCCTCGAAGGCCCAGCGCGACGGCATCATCATGCTGAGAACCGCGCCGGCCCTCGCCATGAGGTTGACCGGGAGGATCGCGCCTGCGAACAACACGGCGGGAAAGCACAACATCGGCAGGGCAAGCGTCGCTTGCGCCACGTTTCTGACCAGGGCCGAGGTGAGCAGACCGAGGCCAAGAGCCGCCAAGGCGCACAACAAGAGGCCGACCGCCATCGAGGCGTATGTTGCCAGGGGGCGACTGGGCAGGCGGTCCAGCAGACGAAGCACAGCCAGCATTGCCACAACCACGACGAGGAGGAACGGCACAAGGACTGTCACCTTTGACGCCACGTACGCGCCCAGTCGAAGGCCGACGAGGCGTTCGCGGCGCAGGATCGCGCGCTCGGTGCAAATCTGGAGCAATCCGTAGGTGAGCCCGAAGAAGAAGGCGGCAAAGACGATCCAGAAGCCGATCATCACCATCGAGCTCGGGCTCGGGTCCTGGAAGTCGAACGCGCCGGGTCGGAAGAGGATGGCGAACATGCCGACGACCAGCGCCGGTGACGCCACAAGGATCGCGAGCGTCAAGGGGTTGCGCACGAATGTCTCGAGCGCCCGGCGTGTAAGGACACCCCATTGCGTGAGCCCGCTCGCCACAGGACGCCTTTTCACGTCGTGGGTGCCGGCGGCGGGTATCGGCACGGCGCCTGCCGTGCCCGCGGCGTAGGTGGTGGTGTCCACTTTGGCCAGGCGACGGTAGAGCTCTGGGACCGAGCTAACGCCGAACTGCTCGAGCGCTTCGTCGACGGTGCCGACGAAGGCGACTCGTCCACCCGGTGCCATGAACACGATGCGATCGCATAGGGCGAGGTCTTCGGCCGAGTGGGTCGTGAACACGACGGTGGCCGACCGGTCGGCAAGCTCCCGCAGGTGGGCGCTCAGCTCCGCGCTGGTGGCTGGGTCGAGGCCAGACGTCGGCTCATCCAGGAAGAACGCGCGCGGCTCGGTAAGCAGCTCGACGGCAATGCTGGCTCGCTTTCGCTGCCCACCGCTCAAGGAGCCGACACGGACGTGGGCGTGTTCGGTCAGGCCTACGGTGTCGATCGCGGCACGCACCGCGTGGTCGACCTCGGCCGAGGTGATGGACGAGGGGAGCCGGAGCCGCGCTGCGTAACGGAGCGTGCGTTGCAGGGGTAGGTCGGCGTGGATGATGTCGTCCTGGGGCACGTAGCCGATCACGCCGCGGAATTTCCCCAGGTTGACCTGCAGGTCGATGCCATCGAAGCGCACCGATCCCGCGGAGGTCGGGGCGACGCCGGCCATCGCGTCCAGCAGTGTCGTCTTGCCCGCACCGCTGAGGCCGACGATGGCCACGAGCTCACCAGCCGCGACGGAGAACGACACGGCGTCCAGCAGGGTGACCTCGCCCCGGCCGCGGACATGAACGCGCCGGGACACCTCGTTGACTTCGACGCAGAAGCCCTGGGGCGAGACGGCGGCGACGGGGGTCACAGTGGCTTCGGTCGTTCTGTCGAACGTTGCAGTGTCGTCCTTCTCGTAAAGTACGGTCATCGTTCCTCCTCCGGTGGTCAGCGGCTCGTGATTGGTCGCGACCATCGAACGCGCGAGTTGATCGTTGACTTCCGCCGATGGCTTTCGGCCGAGGGCGGAGAGGCCTAGGCAGTCTGCTTCTCGACAGCCGCGAGGGCCCTCCTGAGAAACCAGCCCCACAGCAATTTGCCGACTGTGTGGTGTACGGCGCTTGCGATCCTGCCCTTCGGACCGCTGCGGAAGCCGCGGTTCAGGATCATTTCCACCTCGCTTCCGCCGTCGCGGGGGGTGGCCCGGAGCTCCCATGTGCTGCCAGGCTGAAAAATGTTGGAGTCGATCACTGTTGCCTTGACCGATCCCGGTTGCGACCACTCGTAGCGGTTCCGCTCCCAGAACAGGCCGACGACCCAGGTGCCCTCGTCTACCTCGGCGAAGTTCTCACCCCGCTCGTGGACCTCGAGGTGCCTTGCTGTCACGTTCGGCCACACGCCAGCACGCCGGTCCGAAAAGTCGCGGGCGGCCTGGAGCACTCGCTGGGGACGCAACACGGTCTTGGCAGCCACCTTGATTGTCAACAGGTGACGGCTCTCGCTAGGGGAAGGGTCACTGGGGAGCGCCTCCTCCTCGATGACCCCTTCGGCGGGGACCGGGCTGGGGGAGTGATGAACGGCGTGCATGAGGGCTGCTCCTTCCGGACCTCTAGCAAAAAAGCACGATCGGTCGTGCTACTAGCAATGTACGACCGTTCGTGCTATCTTGTCAACATGCATCAATCCCGGAAGCCTCGGGCGGACGGAGAACGCACCCGCGAAGCAATCGTCCGCGAAGCCGTCTCGCTCGCGACCCTCGACGGCCTGGAAGGGCTCTCGATCGGCAACCTCGCCGACGCCCTCGACATGAGCAAGAGCGGTATCTACGCTCACTTCGGCTCGAAGCAGGAGCTCCAGCTCGCCACCGTGGACGAAGCGAGGCGGATCTTCGACGCCGAGGTCATCGAACCGGCGCTCGCCGCCGCTCCCGGGATCGGCCAGCTCGTCGCAATCTGCGACGGGTTCTTCGACCATCTCGTGCGGCGCACCTTGCCCGGGGGCTGCTTCTTCGCCGGGGCTGCCCTGGAGATGGGCACGCGTCCGGGACCCGTGAAGGAACAGATCGCCGATTTTCAGAGTGGATTCACCTCGCTGATCCGCCAGTTCATCGTCACCGCCGTCGAACACCACGAACTTCCCGCCGACGAGGACCCCGACGCGCTGACGTTCGAGCTCAGCGGCGTCATCCTCGCCGCCAACACCAACTTCGTCCTCCGTGGAGACCCAGCGGCGCTCGACATGGCCAGGGTCATCGTCCGCCGACGGCTCGGAGTCACAACGACAGCAGCGGCCTCACCGCAACGAACGGCGGCAACTCAAGAGCAGCGAGGGAGGCCAGGAAAAGGATCCCGCCGTACAGCAGCCGTTGGTTCTTGACCGTCGCAACGGTGGCCCAAGGGTCCTGAACGTCAAGGGCGCCGCTCCGGACCACCAGGAAGTGCCGCGATTCGCTGGTAGAAATCGCGGGCATCTCTCAGAACGGCAAGGAGGTCATCCAGTTGCGCCTCGCTCGTGAAATGACCGTGGGCGCGAGCGAGTCCTTCGACGCGATCGAGCCAGTCGAGGCACCAGCCGGCGCTCTCGGCTCGGGCGACGGAAGCCCCATCGACCTCCACGTAGACCGGGCTGGTGTGGGCGAACACCGAGGGCCCGAGAACAGCGGGATGGCGAGGACCGCGGGCCTGGGCAGCGATCCAGAGCGACTTCGAAACCGTCAGCTCGCTCACGAGATCGCCGCCACTAGTTTCCGCCGCCACGCCGCCGGGGCCGAGCACCTCGAGCACCTCGACCCCCGGACCCTGGACCCGAGCGGAGACTGGCAAGGTCGTACCCGCCTCGACAGCCACGACGTCGCCCGGTCCGTGTCCGCCCACGTCGAGTTCCAGCCACGGCCCGTTGGTGGCGAAGGTCCGACCCCCTTGCACGGCCGATTGCCAAGCATCCACCGAGAGGTGCTCGCCACTCAGGTCGGCATAGGCTCGGGCCCATCCAGGGGGGTTGGAGAAGTTCGCAGCCCTTGAGTGGGACAGGAACACGTCCGTACCGACGGTGGCGGCGAGGCGCAGGCCGCAGTTGAGCAGATGGTGGTAGAGCACGGCGGTGCCGGCCGCGTCGTTGGGGCCGAGGAGATCGACCGAGTCGACCAGGCCCAGAGCGGCGTCGGCCACCAGCTCCCGTGCCTCCACCGAGCGGGGGTTGGCGAAGGCCCCCGCTGGCGTCCCGTCCGCCAATGGTGAGAAGACCGGGTGCGTGTAGCCGACGGTGGCCCCCAGGTGGCGGAACTCCTCACAGGCGCTGGCGTTGGGGGGCCAGTCCTCGGGGTGCTCGGAGCCGTGGTGGCCGGTCTGGTAGCGGATCGGCGGACCGCTTGGTGAGAGGGCATGGAAGTGGCCGAGCATGTCGTTTCGGAACTCAACCCCCCAGCGGGCGACCTGGCCCTCGATCGTCCAAGGTAGGTCCTGGCCGGCGAAGTGCTCGAAGGCCTCTCGGTCGTAGATGCGGGCGCCGAGCAGGTTGCCCGCCACCAGGTTCATCAGATGCAGCCCCTCGCCGCGCTGCATGAGCGCCGCGTCGTGTGGTCCGCATACCAAGTCCCCTGAATAGTTCATGTGCACGTGGAGGTCTCCGCCGTACCAGCCCCGGGCGGCGGCGTCGTAGATGCGCGTCGGATGGAGCTCGACCAGCGCCTCTTCTCCCGACTCGCAGGTGACGGTTGTCGTGGCCTGGTCGAATTCCATCCCCCGAGTGCAGGAAACGCGGAGGGCGGTGGCGGGCACCTCGAGGGCGACATCGTTGCCGTGGAAGAACGGACGGCGGTGGAAGTCCCACTTCCGCAGCCGGTCACCGGGGAACCAGCCCTCACCCCGGTCGTCGGTGACCGACCAGCGGGACACCGACCCTGAGCGGAGACGGAGGCGGGCGGCCTCTGCCGGGGCGGCCAGGGGCACCGTGTCATGGCCGATGACGCACTCCGGCCGATCGTGGGTGACGGCGACCATTACCAGTGCGACAGCCCCTGGCGCCACCTTGTGGGTGGCCTCCCCGACGATCATCTCGGCTTCCTCCTCGACACGAGAATCGAGAAGCACCCCGACCTCGGTCGTCGTGTCGGGGAGCACCCACGGCGGCGGACCAGCGGCGATCGTCAGCCCCGTGGCCTCCACGGTGGCCACGACGAGGCCACATGGAAGCGCCTCGGGCAGGCATCGGCGTACCGCCTCGGGCCAATTCCCGGTCTCGGCAGCCGTCGACCACAGCCGGCGCAGGTTCAGGTACCGGCCGTAGTCCTCGCCCGGCAAAGCCGGGTTCTCTCCACCCCAGTCGACAGGCGTCGCTGCCTGGAGCCGTCGGTACTCGGCCAACATCTCTGCCACCCGAGGTGGGACGAGAGCGGCTTCGGGCAGGTCGCAGCACATCGCGTGAGCTTAAGGATCCGGCGAAGGGAGCGCTCAACCCTTTGGATCAGCAAATGGTCTCGCAAGCAAAGCGAAGCCATCGCGCAGATCGGCCTCCCCGAGGATGGCGGATCGCCATGGTGGTGGCTCCAACGTTGCCTCCAGGTCAGCCGCCGGCGTCCTGCCCCTGCGACCGCGCGCGTTTTGGAGTAAGAAGCGGGTGTGAACATTCCCGATTCTCACCGAGATCTGCTGGACAGCCAGGTGGCCACCCTCGGCACCGTCGGCCCGGACGGGCGACCGCAGTTGTCCGAGGTGTGGTTCCTCGCTGATAGGGACACGGTCCGTCTGTCGTTGAACTCCAGCCGGCAGAAGACGAAGAACCTGTTGCGAAACCCGGCTTGCAATCTCTTCATCCTCGACCTGGCCAACCCGTATCGCTATCTAGAGCTGCGAGGCGACGCCGTCGTCGAGGCGGATCCCGACTACAGCCTCGCCGACAGGGTCGGTTCCAAATACGGCGCGGACCTGCGCGGGCACGACGGACCGGGGGAGTCAAGATGTCGCGTGGCTGTTCAGACTACGCGGGTCAACGCCGTGAACATGGGAGGGTGAGACCTGCCCGCGGTATCGGGACCAGGCACGAGAACCAGATCAACGATCCAGAACGCTAGTCCAAGCCGGGGAATGCGGACCCGAGGGGGAAGTACGGCACACAGACGACGCCGGTCATCGTGAGTTCGGCGCTGCCGTCCGTGTCAGGTGCGATGGCCGTCTCGTGACACCGAGGAGACGGGGCTCAGTCGGATTGCCCTCCGGGGTTGATCGATGGCCAGCCGGCGGGCCGCCAGTCTCCTTGTGGGTCCGTGGTTTGCCCGACCTCGATGATGTAACCGTCGGGATCTCGGACCGGGCTGTCTTGCCGCCCGTCGAAGGCTGACGGTCGAAGCCGTTGCTGCCACTCCCGGTGGCCCCTTGTCGTTGGTTCTAGTTGAGGTGCCGCCTCAGCCGGAGGAGCTGAAGGCCTTTCTCGTGTCTGGTGCCGTCGTGCACGGTCGAGTTGAGGGAGCCTTCATCAGCATCGTTCGAAGGCGCGGTGAGCACTCTCTAGCCATCTCGCCCGCCGGTATCCACGCGGCCGTGCCTGCTGGCCCGCTTCTTCGGGGCGAAGAATCGAGAGAACTGAGCGACTCAGGCGGTTCGGGGAACACTCAAAGCGGCGACCAATAGGTCGAGGATGGCTGCCAGCGGGCCCCAGTCCTGGGTTGTCTTGGCGTCGCCATGGCGGAGCGCCTCATTTCGCGCAGGGCCACGTTGACTTCCTACGGCTGTTGGCCTAATGTCCGCGCCGTAGCTGTTGTGGGGAGGCGTTGACTCCTCGGGGTGTTGTGGTCGCGGGAGCCCTCGAGGACGAGCCAGTCGCGAAACCGGCCTCACGGACAACGTCCAGTGAGAAGCAGGAGCGATGTCAATTCAGCCCCAAGCACCAGGTGGCCGTGTTCGTCTGTGTCCGTGGCCCACGAGTCGGCCGCCGGGTCTACGGCCTGTCGCATTCACGCCCCCTCCCTCGTTTGGTTCGCGCATTGTTGCTACTGGATCTCCCCCAGCAGTCGCTGCTGATCGGGCTACGGAACGGGCCGACGAGGTTCGCCAAGGGGAACAATCCATCTTCGGGACTGCCAAGACGATTGGCGAGGCGATAGACGAACTCCGCGACACGGCTGAGGGGCTACGTCCGACGGGGTCGTCGTGAACTCGGCCATTGTGCACGGGGCGACTGAGCGAAGGATCGAGAGCAATCGACCCTGTGTGCCTCTACTCTCCAAGCTCCGTTCTCCCGTCTTTGGGCACGGTGTGATCGATCGCTCAAGGATGATCCACATCCTGGAGAGGCAGAGAAAATCCTCCGTCGTTATCGTCGCGGCCCCGGCGGGCTACGGCAAGACGACCATCCTGGCCCAGTGGGCCGCACGCGACCCCCGGCCTGTCGCCTGGCTCCAGCTCGACGAACACGACAACGACACCGTGACGCTGATGGCCTATGTCGTGCTGGCCCTGCGGCAGGTGGCTGAGCTCGATCCGAAGATTGATGAATGGTTGATCACCAGGACTCCGCCCATGAGCGACCTCATCCTTCCCACTCTGGCCAACGACCTTTCTGCAGCTGATCCATTCCTCTTTGTTCTGGACGACACCCACGTGCTGACCGGAGAGAGTTCGTGGTCGATCGTGCAGTTCTTGGTGGAGCATCTCCCACCAAGCTCACAGATCGCGCTCGGAGGCAGGGTCGACCCTCCGGTATCGCTCGGAAGGATGGCAACCAATGGGCGCCTGGTCGAGGTGCGCTCTGCAGACCTTGCCTTTCGGAACGGGGAAGCCGAGAGCATGCTGGCCGAGGGCGGCCTCCACCTCGAGGAGACGGCGTTGAGGATGCTCCTGGCCCGAACCGAGGGGTGGGCGGCCGGACTCCAGCTGGCGATGCTCTATCTGCAGAATCGCGGCGATCCCGCTGCCCTGGCCGACTTGCACGGCGGCGTGGGCCACATCCCGGACTACCTAGCCCATGAGGTACTGGCCGGTCTGCCGCTCCGGATCAAGCGCTTCCTTCTTCGAACCTCGGTGCTGGAGCGGCTGAGCACTGAGTCGTGCAACGCGGTCATGGGCCATCGTGGCTCGGGCGAGATCCTCGCAGAGCTCGAGCGGTCAAACGTCTTCCTCACCAGACTCGACGAGAGAGGGAAGTGGTACCGATACCACTCGCTCTTCGCCGAGTGGCTCCGGACCCAGCTCGAACGGGACTCGCCGGAGGCCATCCCCGAGCTCCATCGAAAGGCAGCAGCCTGGTATCGGTCGAAGGGTATGCCCGAGGACGCCTTTGAGCATTGGCTGGCGGCAGGCGACGTAGAACAGGCTGGGGAACTTGTGGCTCGCCACTTCCGGACCTGGGCGATGGGTGGACGGACCGAGACAGTGCTGCGATGGTTCAGCGCCTTTGACGAGGAGCAGATCCTCGCATACCCGCAGTTGGCGCTGGCAGGGGCCTGGTTCGCCGCAGCACTGGGGCATTCCCAGACGGCGGCTACGAGACTTGCGGCCGCAGAACGGGGTGATCCACAGGCTCCGTCGCTCGAAGGTGCGGCCACGTTCGGCTCGGCCCTGCTCACGCTTCGCGCCCTCCTCGGACAACGAGGTGTGGGCGCACTGCACGGTGACGCCGAGGCCGCCTACCAGCTCGAGCGTTCGGTTGGAGGCGCCTTGGAGGCCACCGCTGCATGCCTGGCGGGAGCTGGTCGGCTCCTTAGTGAACGTGACATCTCTGGGGCGCGGACGTTGCTCGAGGAGGCGGCGGCGCTGGGTCGCGAAGGTGAGCCAAGTGCCCGAGTGGGATCCCTCGGACTGCTGGCCCTCATCGCCGCTCAGTGCGACCAGTGGGATGAGGCGGCGAAGCTGGCTACCGTCGCACAAAGGGTCGTGGAGCAACACAAGCTCTCGAATCTGAGCTTAATTGCCTGTGTCTATGCGATGGTCGCCCTGGTGGAGAGTCACAGGGGCGACGTGGATTCAGCACATACCAACCTTGATCTCGTTGGGCAAATGCTCGCTGGGCTGGCACCCTACCCGTGGATCGCGGCGCTCGTGGCCACCATCATGGCTTGGTCGGCCGTAGAGATCGAAGAGATCAAGAAAGCTAGAGCCTTGCAACGAGAGGCGGCTCTTGCGGCTGGGAAGCTGCCAGACGCTGGCCTTCTTGTGGAGTGGATCGACGAACTTCGGAGAAGGGTAGGGGCTGAGACCGGGCACGGTCCCGCACTCACTCCATCAGAACTTCGGGTCCTACAGGAGTTGACCACCTTCCGGTCAGTCTCTGACACCGCACGAGATCTCCTTGTATCCACGAACACAGTGAAGTCCCATCTGAAGTTGGTCTACAGGAAGCTTGGGGCGAGCTCGAGGGCTGAGGCGATAGAGCGAGGCCGAAGAATGGGCTTACTCGAGCGGTGATCGCATCGAGAAGTTCTCGTCTAGATCAAGGAGGCCGAGAAGTGGGCCTGACAATTCTCGAGGACAACGAGCAAACGTGAGTCGAGACCTGCCAGGCGCTATGTGGTATTTCGACCAAAGGTCGCTTGCTCGGCTTGAATGTCTGATCCTACCCCGGACCGAACATACGATCCACTCTCACAGGTGATGTTTGCCTATCCGCTGCGGTTCTAGTCTTTCCTAGGTCGAGCGGTGGGTGCGGCCAGCGTCGCGATCGAGGAGGTAGAGCATGTCGAGCCCTCGGGCCAGGCAGCGCCGCCAGCCGAGCGGACGCTCGCCTCGGCTCGACCCGGTGCGAAATGCGACACCGGCATGGTCGCAAGGATCTCTCGGTTGTTGTCACTCATCATCAGCGGAGACACTTTGAACCTCGACAAAACCAAGTCGATATTCCTTGAAGTCCTCGACCTGCCGCCAGACGTCGACCTGTACTCGATCCGCTTCGCCGAGGTCGAAACGTGGGACTCCCTTGCGCACATGGTCCTCGTCGGCGAGCTCGAGGAGCAGTTCGACGTCATGCTCGACACCGACGATGTCTTGAACATGTCGGACCTCAAAATGGCTGTGAAGATCCTAGAGAAGTTGGGCGTTGATTTCACTTCTTGAGTCGAAGGTGGCTGTTGTGACTGGGGCCACAGATGGCATCGGGTGGGCCACTGCTCAAATGCTCGCAGAGTGCGGGGCGACGGTAGTGCTTAACGGACGGAAAAGCGACGAGCGGTTACACGAGCGAGCTGAGCAGCTGTCGGTCGTATCCAAGCAACCCGTGAGAGCGATCGGTGCCGACGCTCGTAGCCCAGGCGAGGTGACTGAGCTGTACCGGAACGTGCACTCGATGCACCGGCGACTGGATGTCCTGGTGGCCAACGCTGGTGTGCTCGGTGACGGCCGCATTGGCATGATCGCAGAGGAGATGCTCGACGACACGCTCCAGACCAACCTGTGCGGAGCCATCCGCCACATTCAATCGGCAGCACGCCTAATGACACGGGGCAAGAGTGGTTCAATCATCGCAATGAGCTCGATCATCGGTGTCCGGGGCAATGAGGGACAGGTCGTCTACGCGGCGTCGAAGGCCGGCATCATCGGCGTAGTCCGGTCTGCTGCTAAGGAGTTGGCGCGTCATGGCATCCGAGTAAACGCTCTTGCGCCCGGATACATCGACACGAAGATGATCAGCCACCTCCCTACTAATGTGCACGAGGACCGTCTCAGGTCGATCCCCCTGGACAGACCGGGTACTGCTCGCGAGGTGGCAACCTGCGCCGCGTTCCTGGCCAGTGACCTCGCGTCCTATGTCACTGGCCAGGTGCTAGGCGTCGATGGCGGGATGGCAATCTGACGTTATGGTGCTGAACGAGACCGCCCGAGACCGCACAGCTCTCTTCGACGCCGATTCAGGGCGATCGTTGACCTACCGGGCACTCGCCGCTGAGGTGGAGAAGACCAGGCTCGCCCACAACGGCATTCGCCCCGGCCAGCTGCTCTTTCTCCCAATACGGGCTCGCTTCGAAGACGTCCTTCTCTACTTGGCGGCGCTCGATGCGGGCTGCACTGTCGCGCTCCTAGACCCAGAGCAGTACAACACCCATGGAGCTCGGCTCGAAGCTGCGTATAGCCCAGATCTGTTGGTGCGACCGCCCACTAGTCATGACCCGTACCTGCTCGAACCTGAGAGTGCTATCGACCGTCGCCTGTGGGTGCGCCAGGGAACGGATGATCTGAACGCGGATACTGCCGTTCTCCTACCCACTTCGGGCAGCACCGGCAGCCCTAAGCTCGTTCGCCTGAGCTCCGAGGCATTGCTCGCCAATGCTCATGGGATCCGCGAGTGTCTCGCCATCAGCGATTCTGACGTGGCCATCGCCAACCTGCCACTTCACTACTCGTACGGCCTCTCCGTGCTCAACAGCCATCTCGCCGCTGGCGCGACCGTTGTGCTCACGGAGACAAGCGTGCTGCAGCCCGAGTTCTGGGAGATCATGGCCGAACATGGCGTAACAACACTGGCGGGAGTGCCCTACTCATACGACTTGTACCGGCGCGTTGGGCTGTTGGAACGCCCGCTTCCAGCTCTGTGCACTCTCACGCAGGCGGGCGGACGCATGGCGCCCGAACGCATCCTCGAATTCCAGGCCGGCATCACGGCGCGCGGTGGCCGGATGTACGTGATGTACGGTCAGACCGAAGCCACGGCTCGCATGTCGGTGCTCGACCCCAATGACCTCCCCGAGTACGTGGGCTCCGTTGGGACTCCCCTACGTGACGGCAAGTTCGAGATCCGCAACGCCGCCGACGACGGTACCGGCGAGGTCATCTACTGCGGTCCCAACATCATGTTGGGCTACGCGGAGACACGAGATGACCTCAACAAGGGCGATGAGCTATGTGGCGTTCTCGAAACCGGTGACCTCGGGAGGCTTGACCTGGCAGGCCGCCTCTGGATCGTCGGGCGCACAAAGCGGATCGCGAAGCTCTTCGGCGAACGCGTGAGCCTTGACGACGTCGAGGACTTGCTCGTCGAGGAAGGCCCGACCGCCGTTGTTGATGCCGGCGATCAGATCATCCTCTATTGCGAGTGGGGAGAGGGGGAGCGCTTCTCGGTCGTCCGTCGCGCACTGGCTCGTGAGTTGGGCACGAACCCGAAGGCCTTCGATTTCCGGCGTGTGGAGAGGATCCCGCGGAGACTCAATGGCAAGGTGGCTTATGGCGAGCTACGAGACCGTCTCTGAGCTGAGCGACAGCTTCTTGGAGCGATCGACATATGGCATTCGACAAGATCACAAGGAGGCTGCTCTCGCTCCGGCGCTTCACGACCTCACGCGCCACCACGCAGGCAACTGCCCTGATTATGGCCGCATGGTTGGCGCCGCCTACCCGGGTTGGGAAAGCGGCTCTGGATTGGGCGCGGTTCCCTTCATTCCAATCTCCATGTTCAAACAACGGTCGCTAGGAAGCGTGCCCGAGTCGGCGATCTTCAAGACGCTGACGTCGAGTGGCACGACCGGATCCGAGGTGAGCCGAATCTTGCTCGATCGTCCGACAGCGCAACGTCAGACGCGAGCGCTGGCGTCGGTGATGCGGCACATCCTTGGCGTCGAGCGGCGACCGATGCTGATCATCGACTCGTCGTCGATTCTCAGAGATCGCAAGCAGTTCAGTGCTCGCGGCGCCGGAATTGTCGGCCTGATGAACTTCGGTCGAAACCACACCTATCTACTCGACAGCGCCTTTCGCCCGGACGCGGACAGATTGGAAGAGTTCGCTACGAAACACCGAGGTGAGGCGATCTTCATTTTCGGGTTCACCTTCATGGTGTGGCGGCACCTGATCAAGGATCTGGCGGCAACTCCTCTCGACCTGAGCAACGCTGTCCTGGTGCACAGTGGCGGCTGGAAAAAGCTCGAGGAGGAACGCGTGGACAACGGGGAGTTCAGGCGAGTTCTCGCCGAAGGGTTCGGCATCAGACACGTCTACAACTTCTACGGCATGGTCGAGCAGGTGGGAGGTGTGTTCATCGAAGGCGACGACGGACTGCTTCATCCCCCAGCCTTTGGGGATGTCATCGTTCGTCATCCTCGCACGTGGAAGGAGCAGCCCGTCGGAGAAGAGGGGGTGCTTCAGGTTGTGTCAGTACTCCCGACGAGCTACCCCGGGCACTCGGTCCTTACTGAAGATCTCGGCGTCGTGGAGGCGATCGACTCTTCGGCGACTGCCCATCTCGGCAAGGCCTTTCGAGTCGTGGGTCGGGTTCCCCAGGCGGACTTGCGAGGCTGCAGCGACACGTACGCGTCCATGTTGTCGGCGGCCTGATGCTCGATCAGGTGGTGTCGTCTGGAGAGCCGGTGGAAGTGGAGGTCCTTGCCGGCCGCCTGCGCAGCGCCGCCCCAACTGGTCCCTTCTCCGAGGTCACTCGCTCCCTCCTAAGGGAATTCTCCAAGCGACTACGCGCTCATCCGGCGGCAAAGGCTTACCCAGAGGTGCAGGCGCTGGCCTTCTCGATCAGGCCTGCGTGGATCAACGAACTACACCGTGAGTGGGACCGTCTGGCCGATGACTTCAGCGTGCTGGTACCCCGCGGGCTCGCCTTCCACGTTCCTCCCGGTAACGTCGACACGGTGTTCATCTACTCGTGGGCCCTGTCCGCGCTGGTTGGGAACACGAACGTCGTCCGCCTCCCGTCGACTGCCACGGATCAGGTGAACGTGATCTGCGAGGTGCTCGGTTCTGTGCTGGAGAGCGACGAGTTCACGTCACTACGGCCCACCGCTGCCTTTGTGCGCTACGGGCACGATGATGATGTGACCGCGGCGCTATCGAAGCTTGCCGACGTCCGCGTCGTATGGGGTGGCGACGAGACGGTATCCCGGATCCGAAGGCTCCCACTGAGCCCGGCAACCGTTGAGATGACCTTTCCGGATCGGTTCTCCCTCGTCGCATTCGATGCCCCAACGGTCACGAGACTCGGAGACTCGGATGTCAACTGGGTCGGACGCGCCCTGTACAACGACGTTTACTGGTTCAACCAACTCGGCTGCTCGTCACCGCGGCTCGTGATCTGGCGTGGTGAGGCGGAACAGTGCATCGTTGCTCGAGATCGCGTGTACCAAGCTGTCGTCAGGGCGTGTGACGAGCGGGGCTACGAGACACCACTGAGCGCCCATCTCGCCAAGCTCGGCTTCGCCTTCAACCTCGCCGCCGAAGGGTCCGCGACCAGCATTCGGTATTTCTCCAACGAAGCAACCGTGGTGGAGCTCTGCGACCTGTCAGCGGTGCGCCGCACGAGCCCCGGTGGAGGATTCTTCCTCGATGTGCGAGTCGACACGCTTCTGGACCTCGTCGACTTCGTGGCGCGGAAAGATCAAACGCTGACGCACTTTGGGTTTGAACGAGCTGACCTCGTCGAGCTGGTGGCGGCACTCAACGGGCGCGGGATCGACCGCTTGGTCCCGGTCGGACAAGCGATGACATTCAGCCGCTACTGGGATGGGTACGACTTGCTACAAGCCTTCAGCCGACGAGTCCAGGTCCTCGACGTTCACCGAGCCGCACCAGCAAACTCATGAGCACCGCACCTTCGCGCGTCGTGGTCGTCGGAGCGGGCGGATTCGGTATCGAAGTTGCGGAGATCGTCGAGGCGGCGTCCCTCCATGGCGGGCCTCGGTTGGCGGGGTTTCTCGACGACGACGAGAGCGCTGCATCCCGGGACCTGCCTGCCCCCGTTCTAGGCACGATCGGCACCGCGGACGTTGGGCCAGACGACGGTGTCGTCATCGCAGCGGGTGACCCGCAGATCCGCCACGCGCTACGAGGCCAATTCGATCCGAGCGCCCGGTGGTGGACAGTGATTCACCCCACCGCTTCCGTTTCGGCTCGCGCCATGCTGGGGCCAGGGTGCGTTGTGGCACCGTTCGCCTATGTCGGCCCCGGTGCCCAGGTGGGTGCTCATGTGGCACTCAACATCTACGCAGGTGTCGGCCATGACGCGGTGGTGGGCAATTTCGCAGTTCTCTCGCCGTACGCAACCCTGAATGGCCACAGCGTGGTCGGCGAGGGAGCGTTCCTGGGTACAGGCTCGGTGTTGACCGTCGGAAAGCGCATAGGCGAGTGGTCGAAGCTCGCCGCGGGCGCGATCGCTTTCGGTGACATCGCGTCGAACAGCCTGGCCGCAGGGAACCCTGCGAGGGGCCGGACACTGTACGCCGGTCCTCGAGCCACACGCGGGTCGTGAATCAGATGGGCGACTCGGACAGTGCCGCGTCCCCGGAGAGTCGTGTTGACCGACGCCGGCCCACTTCCCGGCGCCAGCTGTTCACTCTGGCCGGGGCCGCCGCCATTGGCTCAGCTGGTGCCTCGCTGGCGATGGCGGAGTACCGGCCGACGACAAAGGGGTACGCTGACTCGCTGGCCGTGACCGGGCGAACCTTCGTCACGGACACCTCGAGCGCGGGCATCCAAGCGGCAGTGGGTGACGCTCCTGACGGCGGGCTGGTAGTACTTGCCCCCGGACAGACCTACGGGTTCGATGCAGTCGAGATCGGTGACAAGGCCCTTACACTGGACCTGCGAGGCGCGACGATCGACAGCATGAACGCGGGCCACTATGCCCTCCAGCAAACCACGGCCCGCAAGAGGCTGACGGTCCTCGGTGGCGTGTTCACAGGGGCGGGTCACGGCATCCTGTGGAAGATGCCGCCATCCGACAGCCAGTCCTACGACGTGTCGTTGAGCGACGTGTCCTTCGTGCTCCCCAGCTCGAAGAACGGCCTGACCCTCACCGGCGCCCGTGAGGTCACTATCCGAGACTGTTACTTCGAGACCTGCACGGGCATCTACATAGTGGCGACAGTCAACTCCCACGTCATGGGCTCCCAGTTCAAGAACTGCACAGCGGCGGTTGACTGCGAGGGGACTGGCACCAGCTACGACGCGGGCCTCTTCGTCAACGACGCCACCATGCTTGGCTGCGGTTATGGGATCAAGATCGTGAAATGGGACTACTTCAACGTCGCCGACAGCATGATCGATTACTGCTATCGCCCTCTCAACGTGGCGAACACCGTGACGGGCACGGTGAACAACAGCTACCTGACTTGTCCTGTCAGCATCGGAGGAGTGGCCTATCCCGCTGTCGATATCACTTCGTCAGACCACATCAAGATCGCCAACTGCGTGATCCGCACGCATACCGACCTACCGGTACAGTCCCTGGGCATGAGGATCAGCGGCACCCCGCGTACTCAAATCATGCACAATACCATCGACTTCTGGCAGAAGTTCGGCGTCCAGATGGTCGGAGACAACGCGTTCACGAGATTCACCGGCAACTACATCCACTCCGTCAGCCCGACGACAGGACCAGCAGCGATCCGCGGGGCGAGCAACGCCTCGGAGTCGTCATGGTGCCTGATTGGCAACCAGTTCAGCGACGCGCTGTCCAACGTCCATGCGGACTATACGGACATAGGCAACTACACAGGAGAGGGATGAGCCGTGGTCGAGGAGCTGTTCGTCACTGTGGCCGCTTTCGAGCATCATGGCGTCTGTCCGAGAGGTCCTAGCACAGTTCGCTCCCACGTGGACCGCCATGCGGCGAACGAGTATTCTGCGTCAGCAACAACGCGGGCGTAGGCGCCCATCTTGCTCCGGGACTCACCCGGCAGTGACAAGAGCTCGAGAACGGCCTCCATCCACTCTCCCTCGGTAACGGGCGTCGGCATGCCTACCGCCTCGAGAATCTCCTGATTGACTCCGATGGCTGTCGCTACTGAGGGGACGCCGGCGGCGCAGTACTGGAGCAGTTTGTAGCCGCACTTCCCCGAAGAGTCTGCATCAGCTGGCAAGGGCATGATCCCAACGTCGAAAGTACGCAGTAAGGCCCTTTGCGCTCGAGGTGACCACAAGGACTGGTTCGCCATCGTGTCAAGCGGACCGAGCGACACCGGGCTAGGACCGAGAACGCGCAATCGAGCGCCAGTCCGCCTGTGGATCTCGAGAAGAGCACCCGTGAAGCTCCGCAAGGAGGAGATGCTCGATGCCGAGCCTATCCACCCCAATGTGGGAGGATCAGATAAGTCGAAGTTCACCTTCGGCTCGTAGTCATCGAGGTCGACGCAACTTGGGATGACAACAACGTCGTCGTTGAGCGTTGCGGCCCATTGCCCCAGGATCCTATTGCCCGCAATGACGCGATCAGCGGTCTTCACGGCCGCGCGCGCTCGCGGTGCGGGTGGGGCGAGGCGGCGCACCAAACTACCCTCTCCCCGGTCCCACATCAGGGCATCATCGAAGTCGTAGACAGAAAACTCTGCACTTCGCAGGAGCCGACTTTCGAGCCTTCCGTTGCCGAACGGAGAGGCTTGGCGCTGCAGGAACAGTAAACGGGAGCGCGACCCGGCAAGCCGGCGTAGGCGCCGTTCAGCCTGAAGAACTGCGAGAGGATGGCGCGCCAGGAGGCTGGGCCGCGCGGACGCATAACCCAGGTAATCTGTGGGCCGAACATCGAGGCCCATCCGGCTGATCCACTCGTGGACGCGGATGCGCGTACTGGGAGCGTCCGGACCGTATGGAGTCACGAATGAGATCGGGGAGGGTGTCATAGCCTCCTCCGGCGTGGCGACACCGGATCGACCAGAGTGCCCGAGCGAAGGGCAACGTCACTCACGGCCCTACACCGAGCTCATCGTATGCAGCAAACAATCGCCGGAATACGGCCGCTTCGCGATGATGGGTGCTGGCGCGATCGAAGCTGGCTCGGCCCATCCGGGCTAGTTCGAGCGTGGGAGTCTCAGCAGCCTGTCGAAGCGTGGAGGAGAGACCACTAGGATTACGTGGAGGAAACGACCACCCGTTGACTCCGGGTTCGACCAGCTCTCGACAACCACGAATGCCACTGGCCAACACGGGAAGACCCGCGGCCATGGCCTCGATGATCGATCTCGGCAAGCCCTCCCGCCAACTGGGCAATACGAAGACGTCGGCACTTGCAAGTAGGCGACGAATGGCAGCAGCGTCCAACGATCCGGTGAAGCGGACGCGGTCACCTAGGCCCGCTGCGATGTCATGCGTTTTGGCCATGACCCCGCCGCGATCCGACGGTAGCTCGGATCCGACGACCGTGAGATCCACGGAGTCGACTTCTCGGAGCGCCGTAAGCAGATCCAGCAGCCCCTTCGCCCTCGTAAGCCGGCCCACGTACACCGCTCGAAGCCGCCCTCGACGGCGAACGCGTCGATCCTCTCCCGTGAACCACCCGTCTTCGACTCCGTTGCCGAGGTAGCGGAGACGGCCGCAATACCCACTTTCACGAGCGTGATCAAGGTCCTCCCTGGACTGGAAGAGCAGTAGGTCCGTTCGGCGTGATAGAAGCCGTTCGATGTGAGCAAGGTATCGATCTGAACGGCCGGATGAGTCCGCTTGGTACGACAGGCCGTGGGCCGTGAACACCACTCGTGGCCAACCACTCGAGCCCAGCGCCAATGCGGCTCGGCCCGGAATCGACGCTGCCGGCGTGTGAAAGTGAACGACACGAGGGCGGCAGGTGCGAATCAATCGCTTGAGCTCCCACATGGCGGACATGAGGCTGCCGGGCTCGAACTTTCGAGGGAACCGTATCGGATGCGGCTCAAAGACATCCAGAGACGGGTGAAAGCTCCGCCCCTCCGGCGCACAGGCGAGTGTCACTCGATAGCCCTTGTCCCTCAGCGCTTGGAGCTGCGGCAAGAGCAGGGTGCGCGCCGTGATCTCGATGGCTGTGACATGGAGAATCGGCCCGCGGTCGTTCTTCATCTCATGATGCCCTGCGCCGCTGCGGCAGACTCAGTAGTAAACCAGGCGACCGTGCGCCGCAGTCCTTCCTCGAGGCCTACGCTCGGGGTGAATCCGAGACACCTGCTGGCCTCCGAGATGTCGGCATAGGAGTGCCGAACATCCCCCGCTCTGGGGCCTGCATATTGCGGACTCGTGTCGGCCCCCATGATCTGACGAAGTGACTCCAAGAGCTCGATCAAGCTATGAGGGTCGCCGCAGGCGATGTTGAAGGCGGCACCACTGCACTTCTCTCTGGGCGCCATTGCCGCGGCGAGGTTCGCTGCCACGACGTCTTCCACGAATGTGAAGTCGCGGGTCTGCTTGCCGTCGCCGTGTACCACCGGCGGTACCTGAGACCGAAGTGCATCAATGAAGAGAGGGATGACGGCCGCATAGCGAGAGTCAGGACGTTGGCGCGGGCCGTACACATTGAAGTAGCGGAGTGAGACGGTAGCGAGACCGTATTGCTCCGCGAAGACACGGCAGTACAGCTCTCCACCCAGCTTGGACGCGGCATACGGGGACCGAGGATGAAGCCCCGCCGATTCGGGGGTCGGAAGCTGGTTCGCACCCCCGTAGACGCTGCTCGAAGACGCAGCCACGACTCGACTGACTTCGGCATCCAACGAGGCCTTGAGCACAGTCAACGTCCCGTGGATGTTCGCGACGTCAGTGCTGAGCGGGTCCTCAACTGACTGGAGCACAGCACGGTGTGCGGCTTGGTGGAACACGACGTCGATACCGTCTACGACGTCTGAGACGATGCCCATGTCGGCGACGTCGCCCTTGACGAACGTAGCTCGACCATCGACGTTTTCCAGGTGTCCAGAGGACAGGTCATCCAGCACCCGGACCTCGTGGCCAGAGTCGAGCATGGCACGCACCAAGTGGCTGCCGATGAACCCAGCACCTCCGGTAACGAGCGACTTCATGACGCAGCTCGAGACCATCTCGTCATGCGAGGCCCGGTAGTGGTAGCTCGCCTGCGCCTTCTCTGATGCAGAGCGCGGAGCCTGCGTACTCCAGCAAGCACCGATACTCGGTTGCGATACGAATCGAACACAAGCTGGTCTCGATAAAAATTCAGAGTATGTGGACCGCGCTGGTGCCCCAGACGTATCTCGCCGAGAAGGACCTCACTGTAACGATCTGGGGTCAGGACATGGACTTCGAAGGCGATCAGTCCGTCTCCATAGCCGGATGTGGATGTTTGCCCGAATCTGATAAGCCGCTTGTCAAGCTTTAGCAGACCACCACCCATTCGAGACCCTTGCGGAGAAATTCTGACTGGGCTGGCTGGGTGAAGATCGAAGTGTCCATCAATGGAGCTCGAGGACCATAGGAAAAGGGCGCCGTTCCCGACGGACGGGATATTTCCGAAGAGATAGAACCTCCCCTCGTGCTCGGCCAGCGTAGGATCCACAACGGGCGTCGAGCCTGCTATCGACAGCTCCTTCTGCTCGACCATGCGCTTGTCCTCGAGGCCGTAGATGATTGGCGAGGACCAGCTGGCAACTTCCGGAAGAATGAACTCGGACCCACGTAGGCTGATAGTGCAAGGATAGGAGTAGTGCGCCCCGCTGTTGTTTGATAGACGACGCTGCCCGTCGTCTGACACGAGCAGGATTTCTCCCAAGCCCGTTCGCCTATTTACGGCTTCAACGACGACCCCGCCTAGCCCCTCGCTGAAGAAGGGGTCGGCGAAGAAGAGTTGGGACCGTGTGACTGGTAGCGTCCTCCAATCGCGCGGGGACGGGAAGGGTCGACCCGTGATTACTGCTTCGACTCGATCGGGCGAGCAGTTCGCCAGAGAGACATTCCACCTCTTCTCGACGAACGCCCCGTAGCAGAGGCGCTTGAGGAGGCTGAAGGCCATCATGAACAGCAGGCTCACGACGGCCGTGTTCGACGGGAGGGCGCAATTCTCTCTAGGGATGGTGGCTGGGACTGATCTGCCGAAACAGACATTCTCGACCGCTTCTTGGAGAAGGAAGGGCGAGTGTCGGTAGGCCTCTATGAGAGTCGCCCGTAGTGAGTGAGCATACACACGGGTTTCGGCAAAAGCGGCGCATGTTGCGTCATCCGCATTATTCGTGAGGACCCTGACCATCTGGCCCATGGTTGATTCGCCGTGGACCACTTCCCAAAATCCCTCAGACGCGCCGGGGTGGCGTTCCGGGCCACTGTAGTGATAGGAGATGATGGGCGGCAGCTTTGGTTCCTGGGGCAATGTCAACAGGCCCATCCCGAGCTTGACGACCACATCGAAGCCGGCGGTCGAAAGGTCCGTCAGGACCGTGGCAGGAAACGACTGCCGAGCACCTTCATGCTGGGACTCGAACGTGATCGTTCGAGCGATCCGCTTGGTGCCCGTGGTAACGGGCACACGTGCCGTCATCGGGTTGCGCATGGTCAACCGGCTCAAGGCGTGATGGGCAGCGTGCTGTCGTGGCGGACGCGTTCTGCGGCTGTTGGAGCAGGAGAGAACCGTGATCTCGTCGCAACTCGTGACCGAATTCAGAGCTTCAAGGCCAAACCTCGGGACCTGGCCCTGATCAGTTATCACAGCGAGCTTCACTCCGAGCATCACAGGCTCGCCCTCACAGGTGCTCGACTCTCTCGCCCTCGAGGTGTCTCCTCGTATCGAGCACCAAGTGGGCGGAGGCTGCTATCGAGTCGAAGTCGAAACTGTCGTGGTTCGTCAGAAGCACCACGGCGTCGGCCGCGGCCACCTCCTCCGAGCTGGCCTCGACCTTCACCACGCGGGAGTCGACGACGTGCTCCTCGACCACGTGCGGGTCGGCGGCCACCACGTCCGCCCCGAGGGCGAGCAGCCGGCGAGCGATCATCATCGCTGGTGACTCTCGGGCGTCACCGGTGTTGCGCTTATAGGCCAGGCCGAGGAGGAGGATGCGGCTCCCGTTCAGGGTCTTCCGCTCCCGATTGAGAGCGACAACGAGGCGGCTCACGATGTACTCGGGCATGTGGTCGTTGATGTCGTTGGCCAACTCGACAAACCGGAACGACCGGCCAAGCGTCCGCCGTACCCGCCACGAGAGGTAGCTGGGATCGATAGGTAGGCAATGACCTCCCACCCCAGGCCCAGGAGAGAATCGCATGAAACCGAAGGGCTTGGTGGCGGCCGCGTCCATGGCCTTCCATACGTCGATGTCGAGATCGTTGGCGAACATGGCGAGCTCGTTGACAAGTGCGATGTTCACATGGCGGAAGGTGTTCTCGAGGAGCTTCGATAGCTCGGCCTCTCGAACCCCGGACGTGGGCACTGTCGACTCGACGATCGTGTCATAGAAGCGCCGCACGGCGGCGAGCGAGGCGACGTCGACGCCGGAGACCACTTTGGGGGTGTTCACCAGGTCCCAACTGGAGTTACCGGGGTCGATTCGTTCGGGGCTGTACCCGAGATGGAAGTCAGCGCCGGCAAGGAGGCCGGACCCCTCCTCCAGGATCGGCCCTACGAGCTCCTCGGTGGTACCGGGGTAGGTCGTCGACTCGAGAATCACCGTCGCGCCTGGGCGCAGGTAGCGGGCCAAGGTGGCAGCAGATGACTCGATGTAGGACAGGTCAGGGTTGCCTTCTCGCAGTGGTGTTGGGACGGTGATAATGGCCACATCGAACCCTGCGCAGGCCTTGGGCTTGGTCGCCGGCTGGTATCGGCCGGACGCGACCGCCGCGGCGAGTGTCTTGTCGGACACGTCCTCCACGTACGATTCGCCTGCGGCCAGGCGCTTCACTCGGGCCTGATCAGTGTCGAGGCCCACCACACGATGCCCGACCTCCACCGCCCGCATGGCCAGTGGAAGGCCTACGTAGCCTTGGCCCACCACCACCACGTTCTGCTGCTCAGCCCGAGCGAGGCAATCTTGCATGTCACGTCCCTCCGATATGGTGTTCATTCCCGAACCGGTGTGATCAGTCTCGCGGCGGCAAAACACACTCGACGGCCGGCGACGTGGAGCCGATCGGCCTTCGAGTGCCCGTCTCCCATACGGCGGGAGGTCGAGAGGCCCGGGTCGCCCTCCGAGCGAAGATGGTTGGCAATCAAGGCCAGCGCGGTGAGGGGCGGTACGCAGGCCAATAGCAGAGGCAGCAGTCCGTGCCAGCCGGTGGCCGCCAAGGGCACCTCGCTGATGATCGTGAGTGCGACCACGAGAAGCACAACGAGGGCAAATCCCGGTCTGGGCGTTCGTTCGCGCAGCTTGGCGGATCCGCAGAGGCGGACAAAGTAGAGGGAACCACCAGTGAGACCGACGGCGGTCCCGACAACTACGCCGGTGACACCGAAGAAGAGCGCCAACGGCACAGTGAGGACCACGTTGATGATCATGGCCACCACGGAGTACCTGGTCTCGAGGCCGGGTCGGCCGACAGCTCGCACGAAGCAGGTACGCATGCCGGTGATACCTACGTGGAGCGTGAAGCCGGCCATGAGCACCACGGCAACGAGCTCACTGACTGCAAAGCCGTTGCCTAGCCACGCGCGCACACCGAAGCCAACGGCGGCGGTAGCCACGGCGCCATATCCGAGAACCGCCTGGAGCCACTGGCTTCCCAGAACGCGGAACTCGGCAACGGCGCCGTCCCGACCTCGAGTCGCGAAGACCTCGGTCATCCTCGTGAGGAGCGGTGGAAACGCGTAGGTGGGGAGACTCCTCAGGGCGACCGCGGCTTGGTATCCGACCGAATACAGCCCGACATAGCGCACCGGTAGCAACAGGGCAATGACTAGGGCGTCCGTCTCCCCGGCGACGAAGGTGACGACGCCCGAGATCTGCATTGGGAGCGCAAAGCTCCAGATGTCGCGTCGCATCGCCACGTCTGGCATCACTGGGCGACTCAGTCTCATGTGCCGACCGCCGATGAAGAGCCCTATGACGATCACCACGCCGTACCTGACCGAGAGGGCTGCGATCAGGGCACCGAAACCTCCACCCCCCGCCACGAGCACCATAGCTGTCACGACGTAGCCCACGGCAGAGCATGCTGAGACCGCGGCCAGCGGGGCGAAGCGCTGATTGGCTTGCAGCAATGCGGTGACGCCGTCACTTATGAGGGCGAGGGCCAGCAATGGGCCGAGGAAGCGAATCGCCTGTACAGCGTCGTGTTGAAACGGTCGGGGGATGCTCGCCAGGCCTATGATCTGTGACCCGAGCAACAGCGCGATGACCCCCGCCAGCACGCCCAACAGGAGGAACAGCGCCGAAGATCCGACAAGGAGTCGGCCTGCACTTGCCCGGTCGTGACGGGCCCCATAGAGCGCGAAGAACCGCGCCAACGAGGGGATCATGCCACCGTCGAGTGCAGTCAGTGTCGCCAGGAGGACGAGGGCGAGCGACCAGATGCCGAACCGGTCGAGTCCGAGCCTCGCGATCAGGAAGGGTGTGAGGATGAAGGTGGCAAGCAACGGAAACAGCTGCGAGACTCCGCTGTAGCCAATACGCGTCAGGAGCGGCGCACGCTGAGCGACCCGACCCCTGGTGATGCTCGACCCGTTCCCGCCTTCTTCTACACGGCTGCACTCGGTGCCTGGCTGACGAACCGCACGCCAGCGCTGAAGCCCGTACCTATCGCGTGCCATCGTCGTCACCATGCCGACGCGCTGTCAGCAGTTGAGCCGTGTAGCAGCGGTAGCCCTCGACGGTGTGTCTCAGCTCGCGCCAATTCCCTGACAACCCAGCCTTGAGGCATCGTGCCGGCAACTCAACAGCAAGGTTGAGGGCGACCAAGAGTCTTGCCTTCCAGCGCGGCCAGTATCGAGCAGCGTAGGCGTCGCGACTGCGCAAGCTGTAGAAGAGGCGCTTGGCTCGCACCTGGTCCGAGCTCACGTTCCCCTTGTGATAGACGTGGACGTTAGCCAAGAAATACGAGCTGTATCCGAGTTGGCTAGCACGGAACGAGAAGTCAACGTCCTCGTAGTACAGGAAATATCGCTCGTCGAACCCACCCAGCCGCGAGAGGAGTGAGCGCCGCACAAGGAAGAACGCTCCGATCACCTGGTCAACGGGACGACTGAGGACGGTCTCCGCCGGAGAGAGCTCTTGGCTGGGGAACCACCGTGGCAGGAGGAGGTTCAGCCCGATCATCTTGGCGAATGCACACCTGAGTGATGGAAAGCGTGAGCACGAGTTCCCGGGGCTGTCATCTTCTTCCGTCATGTGGCCGCCGCAAATCCCGACTCTCGTGGCCTTCTCGCTCTGCATGAACCGCACAGCCGTCGCCAAGGACTGCTCGGACAGTTGCGTATCGGGGTTGAGGAACAGGACGTAGTCAGCGTGGCTCCCAGCCGCACCTTGATTGCACGCGGCCGCGAACCCACGGTTCTCAGAGTTTCGTAACACCTTGAGGGGTAGGGCCAAGGTGTCCAACCTCGCCAGCGAGTCGTCTGTCGACGCATTGTCCACGACGACGACGGTGGTGACGTCGGCATCGGAATCGTCGATCTGTTCAATCGACTCCAGGCACCGGAGGAGGTATCGTCCGGCGTTCCAGTTGACGATGACGATGTCGACCGAAGGCTCCCGCTCAACATGCGGTAAGGGGCTCGTGACGGACATCATCCCGTGACCCGCATTGTGTCAGGCTGCTGTTGCTGTTCGGCGGCTGGCGCTCCAGGTGAACGCGACAGCAAGTTGGGCGATTGTCTCGAGAAGATGACAAGGCTGGCGAGAATCCATGTAGCCGTCCCGAGCCAAAACACCTGGAACGTGAAGATGCTGCTGAAAAGGACTCCTACCCAGACCGCTCCCAACGACGTCCACAGAGCAGTACGGCGCTTGCGGGCAAGAGCATCTAGGACCACTGAGACGGCACCGAGCAAAATTCCCTCGCCAATGATGCCGGCGACGCCGAAGTCGTAATAGGCATCGCCCACCCACGTATAGACGTTGTAGCTGTACGGTATCTGCACGAACTGAGCAACGGTGTTCGGAACTTGCACCCGTGAATCGACAAGTTGCGCGACCCGGGGGACGATCCAGATGGTGCGCAGACTTGGGCCTGCGGCGGGGTCTCGGTGGCTGTCCAACGCCTGACTGAGAGCAACGGGAGCGCCAGTGAAGAAGAGAGTCGTCGGCACCAGGGAGCTCGGAAGCGGTGATGCGTCCAGCGTCGCTATGTGCTGTGTCTTGTTCAGTACCACTTCCTGGTGATGGAAGTAGAGTAGGCCACCGATTGCCGCCAGGGCAGCGATCGTGACTCGCCAGACGCTGTACCGGCGCCGACCTCGGCGCGATGTGTACAACCAGGTAATTAGCGCTGCAACAGCCGTGATGTAGGTCAAGGTCCGAGCCGGATCGGTGGTTATCAGCACCAATGCCAGGATCGTGAACGCGTAGCCCCATACGATACGCCGACCAAGAATGACGCCCCCACAGGCGATGACTGGCGCGAGACTGACGAATATACCTGAGAGACTAGAATTTGCGTTTCCGTGCTCGCTCAAATAGAGGACCTGCTGGGGCTCGAGTGAAGAGAACCCTGACCCTCCACCGGCTGCAGCGCTGATCGAGTTGCGGAAGATGAAGACGCCATAGACGAAGAGGATCGTCGCTATGAGCAGAAAGACCGTCAGGCGGACTGTGGAGGAATCGGGGTGAGTGGGGTTGTGGTCCTCGTTGGAGCGCAGTCGCCGGGCAAGCTCTTGCCCCCCCAAGCATCCCAGGAAGACCGCCCCGAGTCCCAGGGCGAGGAGCCCAGCTCCCCGTGCGGTCAGGGGTCGCAGATGGAGAAGGTTCGGTACGAGGGACAGCAAGATGACGGTCCACAACGCGAAGTACATGACCACGGGATGAAGCCACCGACGGAGGACGGCGGCCGATGCGACGGTCAGGAAGGCGCCGAGGATCGCTAAGGCAATGGCGGGGGTCATCTTCGCCGACTCCGCCGGTAGTTCGTACCGGGCACCCACTGCGGGCTTACGGTCCTCATCACGCAAGCCTCTTGGAGGACATCTGTGGAGCCAGATGGAGAATGGCGTCGACGACGCGCTCTATGTCGCTATCTGACATGTTCGAGCCGCTCGGCAAGCAGAGCCCCTTCGAGAAGATCCGTGATGCCACCTCGCCTCCTCTGGCGGAAGATCCCGCGTAGAGCGGCTGCAGGTGCATCGGCTTGAGGATGGGACGGGCCTCGATGTCGTCGCCAGCCAGAAAGTCGATGACGTCGTCGCGAGACGCGCCAAAGACAGCGGGATCGATCATTAGGCAGGTCAGCCACGACGTGGGGATGCCATAGTGAGCGTCCGGCATGAAGTGGACGCCGGGGAGCTCATCCAGGGCGGCACGATATTCGGCATTGATCGCCCGCCGGCGGGCAACCCGCTTCGCGAGTGTCTTCAACTGCGCGCGACCGAGGGCGGCCAGGATATTGCTCATGCGATAGTTGTATCCGACCTCGTTATGCTCGAAGTGCAACGCAGGCAGGCGGGCCTGGTTTGACAGGTGTCGCGCACGCGCCATTGGTACCTCGTCGTCGGATACGAGCATCCCCCCACTACTTGTGGTGATGATCTTGTTGCCATTGAAGGAGAACGCGGCCAGGTCGCCCAACTTGCCAGCCGGCCGATTTCTGTACGTTGCCCCTAGGGCTTCGGCAGCGTCTTCGATGATCGCAACACCGTATGGTTCGCAGCATGAGCGTATTGCGTCATAATCGGCGCATTGTCCGTACAGGTCGACCGACAGCACAGCTTTGGGCTGTCGACCGCGCCTTGCCCTCGCGGCAAGCTCTTCTGCGAGCAAGGTGGGATCGAGAGTCCAAGTATCCGGACTGCTGTCGATGAACACTGGTTGGGCCCCCACGTAGCGGACCGCGTTGGCGGTGGCGACGAAGGTCAAGGTCGGCACAACGACCTCGTCCCCAGGCCCGACGCCCGCGACCAAGAGGGCAAGGTGCAAAGCAGCCGTACCGCTCGACAGCGCCAAAGCGTGATCAGTTCCAACGGTGTCGGCAAACTCGGTTTCGAAAGCGTCGACGTGCGGACCGAGCGGCGCCACCCAGTTCGAGGCGAGGGCATCGAAGACGAGGCGGCCTTCCTCGTCCCCGAGATGCGGCGGAGAGAGGTAGATGCGCGTCACAGGATCACCGATGATCGCCGCCCTGATTGCCTCCGGTGCGGGACGCGTGCCATCGCTGCCTCACCCCGGATTCGCAACATCGCCCGTTGCCAGAGGATCATCGAGGTTGGTGGCCTCGAGACCAGAGCCCCGCAAAACTGCCGAGGCCGTGGAGGCCAGGATCGACAGATCGAGTGCGATGGACTGCCGATCGATGTATTCGAGGTCCAACCTGATTCGCTCCGACCAATCCAGCGTGTTCCGGCCCCGTACTTGTGCCAGCCCGGTGAGGCCGGGGCGGCTCGCAAGGCGTCCTCGTTGCCGCTGGGTGTAGCAGCGGACCTGAAGAGCCAGTGCCGGTCGCGGCCCGACGATGCTCATATCGCCGCGGGCGATGTTCAGCAGCTGAGGTAGCTCGTCAAGGGAAAGGCGACGCAGGAGCCGGCCGACCGGCGTGATCTCGTCTGGCGTGGGGAATAGCGAATTGTCGGGACGATCGAACATTGTGCGGAGCTTGTAGAGGCGAAACGACCGCCCGCCGAGGCCCACACGCTCCTGACGGAACAGTATCGGTCCGGGCGACGACAGTCGCACTGCGAGCGCGCACACCCCACCGAGCAGCAGGGCGGGCAGGCCGACGCCGATCAGCACCGTCCAGTCAAGGGCGCGCTTTCCCCGGTACGCCACCTTTTCGGGAAAGATGTCGGTAGCCATCTTCGGGTCACTCGCCTCGTGGTGAGGTCGGGCTGAATGAATAGTTGGGAGAGGACGAGGTATTCCTGAACACCGGCCCGGGAACGGAATGCCCGTCGCTGGATCCGTTGCTCACCTCGTGTAGCGGGGGTCGGTGGTACCCGTAGGTGCTCCCATATCCGTGGGCGGCCTGCCCGACAACCTTGTTGAGAATGGTGCCGACCACTGGGCTATCTACTTGGTGCAGCACCTCGAGCGCCCGTCCGACCTCCTTGGCCCTCGTCTTGCCCGAAGATGCGACGACAAGGGTGGCGTCGGCAGAGCGCGACAGGACAGCGGCGTCGGTCATAGGCAGTACCGGAGGGCAGTCGAGAAGAACTACGTCTGCTTGGCATTTGGCACTCATCAGCAGGTCCGTGGTGCGCTCCGAGGCGAGAAGCTCCGCCGGGTTCGGCGGCATCGGGCCAGCCGCGAGCAGCGACACACCATTCTCACCGGGGACGGGCTGAAGGGCGTTCTCGAGCTGACGCTCGCCCAGGAACACGGACGTGAAGCCGAACTCGTTCGTCAAACCAAGGAATTCGTGGATACGGGGAGCGCGCAGGTCGCAGCAGACGATGATGACCCGCTGACTAGCACGCGCAATCGTGACGGCGAGATTGGCGACTGTCGTGGACTTGCCCTCTGAAGCGCTGGAGCTGGTGATCTGCAGGGTGCGTATCGGGCTGTCGGGATGCAGGAATTGAATAGCGGTGCGCAGGTTTCGGTAGGCCTCGGCCGCAGGCGCGTGCGGGTCGTTCAGGGAGATAGTCCCGGCCTGGGACTTCTTCCTCCAGCCAGCGACCCTCGGAATGAGTCCCAAGACGGGAACGCGGGCGGCGGCGCGTTCGAGATCCTCCTTTGTCTGGATCGAGTCGTCGAGACTGTTACGGAGAAAGGCCAGCCCGATTCCGACGATCAGCGAGACAACGAGGCCGATCAAGGCATTCACCAAGATTCGCGGCGAGCTGGGAGACGTTGGAACCGAGGCCGGAGACGCCACTTGGGCGCCACCCGTCTCGACTGCGCTGTTGACCTGAAGCTGCCCCAACTGGGTTCTGAACGCAGCCTGCTGGTCGGCAAGCGCACTCTGCGCGGGGTCCTGGGGCGAAAGTGCCGCCATCTGCCGACCCAGGTCACTGATCCTGCCCTGGATCTCCGCCGCCGCCGCGAGCTGGGCGTCCACGGCCTGGGTACGTCGGACACCCACGTAACTAGTTGCAAAGGCGTTCGCCACGGCGGAGGCGCGGCGTGGGTCGGTGCTCGTGGAGGCAATGCTGATGACGTCCGTCTGGCCCACAGCCTGTACTGACGGCGTCGGGACGGGACCCACCTGCCGGGTCACCGCGGCCCGGACCGGAGCACTCGTGATGAGCTGAACCTGGGTGTCGATGTCGGACGGCTGGAGCTGGATCGTGTTGTTGGGGCTCAGTGCCTGGGGTGTGCCGCTCGGCTGGATGAGAACTTGGGCGGTGCTCGTGTACTTGGGTGTCTGCAGGAACGAGACGGCCAGCGTGCCCGCCACACCGAGCACGACCACCAGCGCGATCAACAGCTTCCTTCGCCTCAACACGCGCATGCAGCCGGCCAATTGTGATTGTGCCGTTGTTGGGTCAGTGGCCAAGGTAGTGACTCCTTAGTCGATTCTTTGGACCGTCAAGCTGGGCTCGCGACCCTCGAAGCCCCACCTCACCGGAGGCGGGACCGCTACCCAGGTCGACGAAAGCATCGAAGACGAGGCGCCATTCCTCGTCGCCGACGTGTTGAGGGGATAGATGGATCCGTCTCATAGAGTCAGCGATGACTTTGGGGGCGGACGGACTTGGCCATTGTCGATGGCCTCACGAAGGGAGGTGGCGCTGTAGATTCTCCCGCCGAGGTGTAGCCATGTCGTATAGCTGCCGAAGTTGACCTTGTAACCCAGCAATGAATCGTTAGGCCTGCTGGTCAGGCCGCCGCCCAGAAGCACCTCATCGACACCCGCGTCGCGCAGTCGCTCGAGTCCGTGCCAAAGCGCGAAATTCGATGCCCCCGCCTCTGCGCCCCAGCGCGCGGCCAGATAGTGAGCGGCCCGTGTTCCAACAACAAGAAAGAGCCCGGCTGCACCGCCAGCCTCTCCCTCGACCTCGACCAGCATGAAGTGGCCACCAGCGCGGGTTGCGAGGCTATCGAAGTACTCGGGCCCAAAGCGCCACCGCGGGCTGGCGTCGAGGCGGTCCATCGCTGCGGTGTATCTGACGGAGAAGCGGGCCGCACCGTCCAACGTGAAGTCGGATACGGAGGTCGGGACCTGTCGCCGAATGTGACGGATATAGCGACGGCGCCGCCTTTGCATCGCCTCCCAGAGCTTCGGCAGCTCGCGAAGCCGAACCAGGCAGATCTCCTTCTCTGGCTTGCAGGACCACGCCTCCGCGATCGCCCTACGGTCCGGGAGCCACGGACTCAGGAGAACCACTTCCTCGATTGCTCCGAGCGAGGGTATGTGCTCGTCCAGCTGTCGACGAAGCTCCGCCGCCGCCTTCCCCACTGGTCCGTGGCTGCGAATGTACGGGCCGCCGTACTCGGGAGTCCGAGCCATGAGCGTTCCGTTCGACAGTGGGCAGAGTACGATCACGTAGACAGCCGACCAGTCCGAGCCCTGAGCCTGGATCAATAGCGGGCGAGTACCGTCCGCCGCCGCTACCGCCGCCAGATAGGTCCGGTCACAATACGGCTCCGGAGGCAAGTCACCAGCCACGAGATCCCATTCCGGATCTTGAATCTCAATCGGCCTGATCACTTCAGCGCTCTCCGCAGTCCTGGTGGTCGATTGCGATGCGCAAGAGTCATGGTCCCGACTTCGCCGTGTCGCTATGTGCAAAGGGATCATCGACTGGATGGCCCCCAACTCCAGAACCTCGCAATACAGTCGGGACCGTGGAGGTCAGGATCGACAGGTCAAGTGCAAGGGACTGCCGATCGATGTACTCGAGGTCCAGCTCGATTCGCTCCGACCAAGCCAGCGCATTTCGGCCCCTAACCTGAGCCAGCCCGGTGAGTCCGGGGCGGCTTGCGAGGCGTCGTCGTTGTCGCTCGGTGAAGCGCTCAACTTGAAAGGAGAGAGCTGGTCGGGGCCCGACAATGCTCATGTCACCGTGGGCGACGTTCAGCAGCTGGGGCAGCTCGTCAAGTGAGAGGCGGCGCAGCCACCGACCGACCGGGGTGATGTCATCCTCTCGAGGGAACAAGGAGTTGCCTTCGGGGCGGTGGCACATCGTTCGGAACTTGTAGACGCGGAAAGAGGACCCCCTCAGGCCCACACGTTCCTGGCGGAAGAGGACGGGACCACGAGAAGTCAGTCGGACTGCTAGCCCGCAGATCAGACCGAGCATGAGGCCCGGAAGACTGACGCTGATCAGCACGCTCCAATCAAAAGCGCGCTTTCCGCGATAGATGGCGGGAGCGTGGAGGAATCCGCCGTCTGTGGCTGGGAGATGTCTGCTGAGTCGCTCAGTGGACACCACGCGTGGCTCCCTCCTCGACCTCTGTTGCGCCAGCCAGGGTGAGCTGGACCTGGTGTTCCAGCCCGATCTCGTTTGCGGCAGGATGGCCGCACATCTCTCGTAGGGTGTAGATCAGCGCGCCCGAGTCAACATGTGCGTCGAGATGGCGCACGGCTTCGGGATCCAATGGGGGAACGGGGACATGCGAGATCAGTGGATGGAAAGCCCCACCGCTCGCCTCTTCCCTTTGGCCGAACAGGACCTCGTGCAACTTCTCCCCGGGCCGGAGCCCAGTGAAGACGATGTCGACCTGGTGATCGGCTCGTTCTGCCAGCCTGCGAGCGACATCGGCGATCCGGACGGGTTCTCCCATGTCGAGCACCAATGACTCGCCGGGACGGCCAATGGCTCCAGCCTGGATGACCAGTTGGACTGCCTCCTCCACCGTCATGAAGTAGCGGGTCACCTCGGGGTGAGTGACGGTAATAGGTTTCCCTGCTGCGATCTGGGCCTCGAAGGCCGTCAGTACTGAGCCCCGCGTGCCCAGAACGTTGCCGAATCGCACGCTCAGGTAGGTGCCTGTGGCGACCGCCGCTACGTGAGCAGTCAGGCGCTCGGCCAGTCGCTTCGAGTAGCCCAGGACGCTGATCGGGTCCGCCGCCTTGTCGGTGGATATATTGACGAATCGCTCCACCCCGAACGCAGCTGCCTCCTCGAGCAGATTGAGACTCCCCAACACGTTCGTCTTGAGCGCTTCGTCTGGATAGCGCTCGAGCAGCGTCAGATGCTTCAGAGCGGCAGCGTGGAAGATGACCTGGGGACGACGCTGCTCGAGCAACTGATGCACTCGACGCCTGTCGCGGATGTCGAGGACGGCGAGATCAGGTGAGTCCAGCAAGCCGATCCCATCGACAGAGAGCTGCACGGCGTGCAGTGCAGACCCATCCTGGTCGGCCATGATCAACTCGGCCGGAGCCAGCTGATGGAGCTGCCTGCACAGCTCGGTGCCGATCGATCCCCCGGCACCCGATACAAGCACTCTCTTGCCGGTGATGTAGGCAGCGATGGCGGGGACGTCGGTATGAACCTCTTCCCGTCCCAACAAGTCGGCCTCGGTCAGGTCTCTGATGTCGGCGAGCCCGATGCTGCAATAGACGAGCTCGCTGACTCTGGGAAGCACCTTGACCTGAGCCCCACACTCGGAGGCCAACCGGTTGATCTCGGCAACGAGCCGGCTGCCAGCGCTCGGTATGGCAATGAGCACTACGCGTGCGCCAAGCCGCTGCACCGCGTCCTGCAATGCAAGCCGCCCACCCACGACGGAAATGCCCATGATCCGGAGGTTTCCCTTCGCCGGATCGTCGTCCAAGATGGCCACAGGCAGATAGCGCCCCCGGTGATCCCGCATCATCGCCCGGATCACCTCCGAGCCGCCCTCCCCGGCGCCGAACACGAGAACCCGCGTGCTGCCCTTCCCGTCCGGACGGTATCCGCTGTCACGGCGGAGCCGCCAGAGATAACGCACGGCGCACATCCAGACGACGGCGACGAAGCCGCCCCCGATGATCGTGCTCACGGGCACCAGACGCGGGCCACCTCCCAGGCCACACAACAGGTCCAGCCCAGCAACTGCGGCCGAGGTCAACGCGACCGTGCTCGACAGGGCCGCGACCTCCTCGAAGCTGGCGAACCACCACCGCCCGCTGTAGAGCCCACAAGCGGTACCAACGAGCACTTGCGTCAGTACGACGAAGGGAAGAAACAGCGCCACACGTTCGAGCTGGTCACCACTCGGCTCGAAGTTGAACCGCACGATGGATGCGACGAGAAGAGCGAATGCCCACCCGGCTCCATCGGTTGCTGCCTTGAGGGCATCTCGCCGCCGAGCGAAGCACGAGACTCTGAGCTCGATCTGCCTCGCGAGCGACCGCAGCCGGGCCTCTGCCCTTCTGCCCGGTGTGCCTGATATGGCGTAGGTCAGACTGGGTTTCAAGCCGGCCCTGCTCACAGTTCACGCCGCCGGTATCCGGGGCGCGGGCGAGCTTCGAGCGCCACCGACACAGGAGCGACGTCCGAACGGACGCCGAGCCTCACCTGCACGTTCTGCTCGTGGGTTCTGACCATGTTCGGAGAGAGTCTCAGCCTTCTCGCGATGGCCTCACGCCGGGGTAGTTCGATCATGGGACGGCGACGACGTCGAGTGCGTTTCTCTGAACCGTAGAGAGCAGCGGCTGGACGAACATCACCCTTGAGGGTGGATCCTGTGTTCGCTCCAGGGTCGGATCAGACGTTCATCCCGAGCGGGCCGCTAGTAGTCGAATAGGGCATATCTCATGACGAACTCCGTCGAGCCCACCAGGTCTACTCAGGCATGGCAGAGGATGTACTTGCTTCAGCCCGTTAGCGACCACCAGCAAGCGGCTGGACGTGAGAATCGTTAGGCTCGAGAGAGTCGAAAGAGCAAGAGGTCAATCGTGCGCGCGTCCCGACTCGATCCGATGGTGGACCTGTTCGTCCGTGAGTCGGGCCAGGTCGTCCTCCAGAGGTCGCGGTGTCCAGCCGGGAGAGATCGACGGTACGGTGCCTAGAGAGTCGCACTGCCCGTTCGTCCACGAGCGCTATGACGAGCTCTTGTCCGAGCGCGAGGAGTAGGTCCGGATGAAGAGCTTGACGGGCAGGGTCGCGGTTGTCACCGGCGGGGCCGCAGGGATCGGTCGGGCCATGGGGGAGCGCTTCGCGCGGGAGGGGATGCGGGTCGTGCTCGCCGACGTGGAGCAGGGCGCTCTCGACCATGCCGTAGAGGCGCTGCGCTCGCAATCGCTCGAGGTGACTGGGGTGATGACCAACGTGGCGAGCTACGAGTCGGTCGAGGCACTGCGAGATGGCACCCTCGAGCGATACGGGGCGATCCATCTGCTCTGCAACAATGCGGGAGTCGGTGTCGGCGCCGAAGGGGCACTCTGGGAGCACGAGCTCAATGATTGGCACTGGGCTTTCGGGGTCAACGTCTACGGCGTGATCCACGGCATCAACGCCTTCGTCCCCGCCATGATCGCTGGCGGTGAGGAGGGCCACGTCGTGAACACCTCGTCGGGAAACGGTGGGGTCTCACCGCTTCCCGGCACCCCCCAGTACGCCGTGACGAAGGCGGCCGTCGCGACCCTCACCGAGTGCCTCTACGCCCAACTCAAGGAGGCCGGCGCACCCATCGGCGTCTCGGTGCTGTTTCCGGGGCCCCACATCTTGCGAACAGGGATCTTCAGCTCATGGCGCAATCGCCCGGCGGATCTGGCCAAGGAGAAGCCGCGAAATGCGCCCTATCTGGCTATCGAGGACCTCGAGGCCCAGATGGAGGCGGCAGGCATCGAGGTCCGCTACACCGAGCCAGCTGAGGTCGCCGGGCAGGTTGTCGCCGCGGTCGAGGCCGATGACTTCTGGATCCTGCCGCAGAGCACACAGACCGACGAGGTGATCCACGCTCGGGCCGAGTCGATGCTCAAGCGGGAAAACCCGACCTATCATCGCCCGGTACTGCGCGGCAGTCGAGGGGAGCCGCTGCAGCTTCTTTGACTCCATCGAGCGATCGACGCAGAGAGGCACCGGTGGGCAGCCCGTCCTGGGATAGCAGGTGATGCGCTTCGCTAACGTCAGACGATGGCGACGTGCGGCAGTCGTGGTCATTCTGGGCGCCGTCGTGGCGATCGTTGGAGCAAGCCTCAGGCTCTTTGTCTGGCCTGCAACTGACCCGCCAGGTCGCGTGGACGCCATCGTGGCGTTGGCTACGAGTATCCCCCGTCGGGACAAGGCGCTGGCCCTGGCACGAGCCGGCTACTCCAGAGTGGTCGTCGTATCTACCACCGTTCCCCACGAAGTTCCGTGCCCTCAGCCGGAACCAGGAATCGACATTCTCTGCTTCCGGCCTGATCCGCTTACAACTCAAGGAGAGGCCCGCTACGTGGGGCACCTGGCAGCCGAGCGCAATTGGCGCCGCATCATGATCGTGCCTACCACTACTCAAGCCACGAGGGCCCGCCTGCTGTTCGAGCGCTGTTACACGGGTCAGCTGCTTGTCGTCCCCGCCCGAGACCTAAAGAGTGTCCTCTATGGGGTCGCCTACGAGTGGGGGGCATTGGCCAAAGCGATCTTCCTGCGCCAGGGCTGCTGACGGAAGGTGCCATGTGGGTGCGCCACCAATCGAATCTACGTAGTCCGGTCAGCTCGACGACAGCGGCGCTACCGCCGGACCTGCCGGCGTGCTCCTCTCGCGGCTTCTATCGTTCAGGTACGAATCGTTGAGTGGGCAGGGACATGGCGCCCGACGAAAGGAGCCTCTCGTGGCATTAGGTGAGGTAGTCGAGATCGATCAGGCGACGTTGTTGGTCCAGGGCCAGGAGTTGATTGCGCCCAAGGGGCAGCCTGACGTCGCCAATTCAATTCTTCACCTGACGGGTGACACGCTCTTCCTCATCGACACGGGAGCCACAAGAGCCTTCCGCGATGTCCTGAGCGCCGCGGCTCAGGACATCGGCGCCTGGAGACATCTCGTGGTGTTGACCACCCACGGCCATGTCGATCACATCGGCAACAATGACCTGGCCGATCAGCTGGCAGACGACCACCGCGCCACGGTGCAACATCTCGTGCCGGCCAAAGAACTTGCCCAGATGCGCGATCCACTCGCCTACTGGACTACGTCCTTGCGTCGCCTCGTTGGCGTGCTACCTGGCTACGACCACCCCGAGGAGATGGCGGCCCAACTCGTCTCGATCTTCGAGCCGCTCCAACCGTTCGGTGCGACAACCACCACCTTTGAAGATGAACCCATCGAGCGGCTTGATATCGGGCCACTCTCGCTGACGGGGTGGTCGTTCTGCGACGGGGCCGTGAACGTGGTGCGCAGTCAGGGCCACTGCGCAGGGCATGTGATGGTGCATATTCGCGACAGCCAGTTGCTGCACCTGGCCGACGAATCCAACGGGCCGTGCGGCGCCATGCACGACGCCGATCAGCTCAAGATCCTCACCGCGCTCAGCCACGCGGCGACGCTCGTGGAGTCCGGCC